>DATENV010000063.1:0-2364 GCA_035274805.1 Sphingomicrobium sp.
CGGTGGTGATCGGCGCCGGCGGCGTCGAGCGCATCGTCGAGATCGAGCTCGATGCCCAGGCGCGCGAAAACTTCAACGTCAGCGTCGATGCGGTGAAGGAGCTGCTCGAGGCGTGCAAGCAGATCGACGGAAGCCTCGAACAAGAGGCGGTCGCGTGAATCCGGAGGACCTTTTGTTGATAAGCGGACTGTCGCTGCTCGGGGCAGCGCCCCAGCTCGTAGCCGCAAGGCTGCGCGGACCCGCGGTCGGCTACATAATTGCATTCGCGTGGCTGGGACTATCCATCTTGGCTGCATTCCAGTTTCCGTTTCATCCACCCATTCATTTGCTTTTCTTCTGGGCGGGGTGGGCTGCAGCATTGCTGGCACTTCTCCTGTTCGCTCGTTTCGAAAAAGCAGAACGCGCATGAGCATCCTCGTCGACCGCAGCACCAAGGTCATCACCCAGGGGATGACCGGGGAAACCGGTACCTTCCACACCCAGCAGGCGCTGGCCTACGGCACGCAGATGGTCGGCGGAGTGACTCCGGGGAAGGGCGGGACCACGCACCTCGGCCTGCCGGTGTTCGACACCGTGCATGAAGCCGTCGCCAAGACCGGCGCGAATGCGTCGGTGGTCTACGTCCCCCCGCCGTTCGCCGCGGATTCGATCCTCGAGGCGATCGACGCCGAGGTGCCGCTGATCGTCACGATCACCGAGGGCATCCCAGTGCTCGACATGGTCAAGGTGAAGCGCGCGCTGTCGGGCTCCAGGTCGCGGCTGATCGGGCCCAATTGCCCCGGCGTCCTGACGCCCGGCGAATGCAAGATCGGCATCATGCCGGGAAACATTTTCAAGAAGGGCAGCGTCGGCGTCGTCAGCCGCTCGGGCACGCTCACCTATGAGGCGGTGTTTCAGACGACCAATGAGGACTTGGGTCAGTCAACCGCGGTCGGCATCGGCGGCGACCCGGTCAAGGGCACCGAGTTCATCGACGTGCTCGAGATGTTCCTCGCCGACGACGAAACGCAATCGATCATCATGATCGGCGAGATCGGTGGCAGCGCCGAGGAAGACGCCGCGCAGTTCCTCGCCGACGAGGCGAAGCGCGGGCGCCGCAAGCCGGTCGTCGGCTTCATTGCCGGGCGCACCGCGCCGCCGGGCCGCCGGATGGGCCATGCCGGCGCGATCGTCTCGGGCGGCAAGGGCGACGCGATGAGCAAGATCGCGGCGATGGAAGCGGCTGGAATAACCGTCAGCCCAAGCCCATCTGAATTGGGCACGACGCTCAAGGAGTTGCTGGTCTCGGCATGATGTTCCCCGGCGAAGGCCGGGGCCCAGGAGCCGGAGGCTGAAACCTAGTATGGAGAAAGCTGGTTACGTCTACATCATGGCCAGCCGAAAGAACGGAACGATCTACGTCGGAGTTACAAGCGACCTAGCGAAGCGCGTTTGCGAGCATCGCGATGGCCTGATCGCCGGCTTTACGAAGCGATACGGCTGCAAGCGGCTGGTGTGGTTCGAGGCCTTCGATGACATACAGCAGGCCCGGCAATTTGAGCTGCAGATGAAGGAGTGGAAGCGGGCGTGGAAGGTCAAAAGGATTGAGGAAAACAATCTTGACTGGAACGACCTTTATCCGAGCCTGTTTGAACCCGGCTGCGCCGGGCCTGGACCCCGGCCTTCGCCGGGGCACGAAGTAGCATGAACGACGTCGGCGGCATGATCGAACGCGAGGCCGGTCCGAGCTGGGCGCGGCCGAACTGGCCGCTCACCGAGCTCGACGAGCTAAACCTCGGGCTCGATCCGACGCAGGCGACGCCTGCCCCGAGCGCAGTCGAGGGGATCGAGAGATTCAAGGCTGCCGTCGCCGGGCGTGCGACGGCGGCCGGCGCGACCCCCGACGAAATCCGCCGCGCCGCCGAGGACAGCATCCGGGCGATGATGCTGATCCGCACCTACCGCGTGCGCGGCCATCTCGCCGCCGACCTCGATCCGCTGCGGCTCACCCGGCGCGAAGTGCCGGCCGACCTCACCGCCGAATATCATGGCTTCAGCGATAATGACCTCGACCGGCCGGTGTGGCTGTGCGGCGCGCTCGGCTTCGAGCAGGCAACCGTCCGCGAAATCGTGCGCGTGCTGCAGTCGACCTACTGCGGCCACATCGGCTTCGAATATATGCACATCAACGAGGTCGAGGAGCGGCGCTTCATCCAGGAGCGGATCGAAAGTGCCGACGACACCGTCCAGTTCACGCCCGAGGGCAAGCAGTCGATCCTGACCAAGGTCATTCACGCCGAGCAGTGGGAGAAATTCCTCGCCCGCAAATATGTCGGCACCAAGCGCTTTGGGCTCGATGGCGGCGAGGGCGCGGTCCCGGCGCTC
>DATENV010000064.1:0-2024 GCA_035274805.1 Sphingomicrobium sp.
TATGCCGAAATGCGCGAATTCTCGGGCTCCTTTCGCCAGCGCGTCGCCACGCTTCCCGCGAACCCTGCCAAGACGAAGCTCGTAAGCCAGTCGGACGAACTCGTGGCCGCAATCGACCGCAAGGCCGATCCTGCCGAAGTACAGGCAATTTCCAAACGGCTCGCGTCTGCGCTGCTCGCCGCCTACCCCGTGGCCCTGGCGCCGCCGCAGGTGCCGGACCTCGCCCGCGGGGCGAAGCTGTACAACGAAACGTGCGCCGCCTGCCACGGGACCAATGGCGACGCGAAGACGCCCATGGCGTTGAAACTCGATCCGCCGCCAATCGCGTTCGTCGATCGCGGCCGGGCCGACCAACGCAGTCCCTTCGCGCTCTATCAGGTCATCGATCAGGGCCTTGAAGGCACCGCGATGACGAGCTTTTCGAACCTCCCGGCGCAGGACCGCTGGGACCTCGCTTATTATGCGAGCGGGTTCGCTTACCCCGCTGCGCTTCGCGACCAGGGCAAGAAGATCTGGCAGTCCGATCCGGCCATCCGCCAAAGCATCCCCGATCTTGCGACCCTGAGCAGCCTCACGGTCCGGGACCTCGCTGTTCGGATCGGCCCGGAAAAGGCGGCGGCGGTGATCGCTTACCTGCGGTCCAATCCGGACGCGGCGACAAGCTCCGGCTCCCCGCTCTCGCTGGCCCGTCAACGCCTCAAGGAAAGCCTGGACGCTTACCGCGCGGGGGACAGGGACCGCGCGAAATCATTGGCTCTTTCCGCTTATCTCGACGGGTTCGAGCCCGTCGAGGGCGTGCTCTCGGCCAAGGACTCGACCCTGCTTGGCCGAGTTGAGAGCGCGATGGGCGCGTTGCGCAGTTCAATCGCGAGAGGCGAGCCGGTGGATCGGGTTGCCAGCCGCGTCGCCGACCTCAATGCCGAGCTCGACCAGGTCGAAGGCGTCCTTTCGCCGGACTCCGGTAGCAGCACCTCCACCTTCATCGGGGCCATGACCATTCTGCTGCGCGAGGGTCTCGAAGCGCTGCTGATTGTCGTCGGGATGCTCGCCTTCCTCCGCAAGGGCGAGCGGCCGGACATGGTTCGTCCAGTTCACTACGGCTGGGTCACGGCATTTATCGCCGGCGTCGCGACATGGTGGGCCGCGACCAAGTTGATCACGATCAGCGGCGCGACGCGTGAGCTGACGGAGGGCTTTGGATCGATCCTTGCCGCGCTGGTGCTGTTGTTCGTCGGCATCTGGATGCACGGGAAGGGTCAGGCCGACGAATGGCAACGCTACATTCGCGAGAAAATGGGCCAGGCTTTGTCCAGGGGCTCGACATGGTTCCTGTTCTCGCTCGCCTTCATCGCCGTCTATCGGGAGATCTTCGAGACCATCCTGTTCTATGCCGCGCTGTCGGCGGAAGGTGGCGCGGGGGCGGTCCTCGCCGGGGCGGCGGCGGGCGCCTTCCTGCTCGCCGTCATTGCGGTGCTGATGCTTCGCTTCAGCCGACGGCTGCCGATCGGCAAGTTCTTCAGCTACAGCTCGGCATTGATTGCCGTGCTCGCGGTGGTCCTCGCCGGCAAGGGAATCGCAGCGCTGCAGGAAGCCGGCCTGATCGGCGTCACGCCGCTCGAGCATTTCCCGCGCCTCGCCATGCTCGGCCTGTTCCCCAGCGTCGAACCGCTCGCTGCTCAGCTGGTGGTGCTCATTGCGCTGGTGGTGGGGTTTGTCTGGAATCGCCGACGCTCGGCGAGCCGCCTGGCAGCCGCCTAACCCACTGGACGGCGGTCGCGCTGGGTCTATAGCGATCCTTGAGAAGAGGAGCGTGACATGGCGGGCGTGAACAAGGTGATCCTGGTCGGCAATCTGGGCGCGGACCCCGAAGCCCGCTCGCTCAACAACGGCGGCGAGGTGGTCAACATGCGCGTCGCCACCTCGGAGCAATGGAAGGACCGGGACGGCAACCGCCAGGAGCGGACCGAATGGCACCGGGTCGTCATCTTCAACGAGAATCTGGGCCGGGTCGCCAAATCCTATCT
>DATENV010000065.1:0-6765 GCA_035274805.1 Sphingomicrobium sp.
TCTCCTGGTCGTCGGTCGTGCGCGGCCGCAGGTTGACGCGCAGGATCGCGAGGTCGGGAACGACATTGTTGGGCGACCCGCCGTCGATCTTCGCGGGGTTGATCGACAGGCCGGGCGTTTTCGACATCGACAGCCGAAGCGCGAGCTCGGCCGCAGCAACCAGCGCGTTGCGTCCATCCTCCGGGTTGCGGCCGGCATGGGCGGAACGGCCTTTGACGACGAAATCGAAATTCCCGCTGCCCGGGCGCGCGCCGGCGAGCGTGCCGTCGGGCAGCGCAGCGGGCTCGTAGGTTAGCGCGGCGCGCTTGCCCTGCGCGGCCTGGGCCAGCAGCGCGGCCGATGCCGGCGACCCGACCTCCTCGTCGCTGTTGATGACGACTTCATAGCCGATCCGGTCGGCGGTCTTGGTCCCTTCGACGGACTTCAGCGCCGCGAGCATCACCGCCAGCCCGCCCTTCATGTCGGCGACGCCCGGCCCGTTGAGCACGCCGTCCTCCAGCCAGCGCGTGTCCTGGAACTCGTGGCCAGCGCCGTACACCGTGTCCATGTGGCCGGTCAGCAGCAGTTGCACCGGCGCCGTCGGCCGGACCGTGAGATGAAGATGCCGGCCGTGCTCGATCTCGACCGTGCCGCCGCCGGCATCCACCGTCTTCACCGCTGCGGGCCGTTCGAGCCGGATCAGGCCGGGCAGCGCCGCGAATGCGTCCATCAGCGAGTCCGCCATGCGTTCGAGGCCGGCGAGGTTGCGCGAGCCGCTGTTGATCGCGGCCCAGCCCAGCACCTGATCGAGCATCGGCTCGGCCCCCGCGCGTTCGACGACCGCGCGCTCGTCCGACGATAATTGCGCCATGGAAACGGCTCTAGCGGGGCAAAATCAGGAAGGCCACACCGGCCGCTGCGCTCGCGCCGGGGGCATGTTAAGGGGCAATGCCAGGAGGTGCGGCGATGATTCTCATTCTTGCGGCGGCGCTGCTCGCGTCGGCCAGTCCCGCCGACGAGCACGCGCATGGGCACGGCCCGCAGCTCGGCAAGGTGACCTTCCAGACCAGCTGCAATGCCCAAGCGGCGTCACTCACGCAGCTCGGCCTCGCCTGGCTCCATTCGTTCGAATATCAGCGCGCCGAACGCAGCTTCGCCGAGGCTGCGGCCGCCGATCCGTCCTGCGGGATCGCGCATTGGGGAGCGGCGATGAGCTACTACCATCCGCTGTGGGCGGCACCGACCCCCGACGAGTTCCAGAAAGGCGCATCGGCGCTGGCCAAGGCGCGGAGCGCGGGCGCGCGCAGCCAGCGCGAGAGCGATTACATTGCCGCGCTCGGCGCGTTCTACGACGCCGCGGGGAGCCATGGGGAACGCGTGCTCGCCTATGAAAAGGCGATGGACCGGCTCCAGCGCTCCTATCCCGGCGATTCCGAGGCCGCCATCTTCCACGCGCTCTCGCTGATCGCGGCGGGAACGATCGACAAGGACCCGGCCTACACCCGCGAACGGCGCGCCGGTGAGATCCTCAACGCCGCGCTCAAGCGGCAGCCTGACCATCCGGGCGTCGCGCACTATCTGATTCACAGCTTCGACTATCCGGCGCTTGCCGATCTCGCGCTGCCCGCCGCCCGGCGCTACGCCGGAATCGCGCCGGACTCGGCGCATGCCCAGCATATGCCCTCGCACATCTTCACCCGGCTCGGGCTGTGGGACGAGGCGATCGCCTCCAACCGCGCGGCCGAAGCCGCGGCCAAGGCCTGGGCCAAAGCGAGCGGGATGTCCGGCGCTTGGGACCAGCAGCTCCATGCGATGGACTATCTGACCTATGCCTACCTCCAGTCGGGGCGCGACGCCGAAGCCGAGACGGTCTTGCGCGAGCTGACGGCAATCGCCCGCGCCAACCCTACGCCGACCACCGCTTATGCAGTGACGTCGATTCCCGCGCGGATGCTGCTCGAACGGCGTCGGTGGGAGGAGGCCGCCACCTTCGAGATGCCGGCGAGGCTCGGCGGACTCGAGGCGCTGTCCAGGCACAAATGGGCCGAGGCCAACCTCCGCTTCGCCAATGCCGTTGGCGCGGCGCGCATGGGCGACACGGCCCGTGCCAAGGCCGCCGTCGCCCGGCTTGGCGAGATCGAGGCATCGGTCGTCGTCCCGCCCGGCGAATATGATTGGCGCAAGCAGGTCGCGATCCAGCGCCAGGTCGCCGAGGGCTGGCTCGCTTATGCCGAAGGCCGCAAGGATGACGCGGTCAGGGTCATGCGCGCGGCCGCCGACCTCGATGACGCGACCGAAAAGCATCCGGTCACTCCCGGCTCGATCCTCCCGGCCCGCGAACAGCTTGGCGAACTGCTGGTCGAGCTCGGCGAGGGGAAGGAGGCACTGGCGGCGTTCGAAGCTTCGTTGAAGCGCGCGCCCAAGCGTCTGGCCGGTCTTTACGGCGCGGGCCGCGCGGCGCGGCTCGCCGGCGACGCAGCTCAGGCCAGGCGCTATTTCGCCGAGCTGGTCGAAGTCACCAAGGCCGCCGACGGCAATCGTGCCGAAGTGAAGGAAGCGCGCGCCTTCCGGGCGCAAACCGCCGGCCGCTGAGCTTACAAATAGTCGGCAAACTCGCGCAGCAACCGCTCGTACAGCGGTCGCTTGAATGGGACGATCAGCTCCGGAAGTTGCTCTGGTTCGACCCATTTCCAGTCGCGGAACTCGGGATGAGCGGTGGCGATGTCGACGTCGCGGTCTTCCCCCAGGAATCGCGCCAAATACCAAAGCTGCTCCTGGCCGACCCATCGCCCGCCCCACAGCCGTGGCCGCCATTCCTCGGGCAGCTCGTAGCGCAACCGCTCGGGGCACTCGGCAACGCGCTCGACCAGCCGCGGCGCGATGCCGGTTTCCTCCTCGAGCTCGCGGAGCGCCGTCGCCCACGGGTCCTCGCCTTCGTCGATCCCGCCCTGCGGCATCTGCCACGCGTCGTCCGGATTATCGACGCGCGCGCCGACGAACACCTTGCCCGCGCTGTTGAGCAGCATCACGCCGACCCCGCGGCGGTAGAGATGGTCGTCGTCTGCGGTCATTGCCCCGTCGCTATCAGGACGACTTGGAAAGGTCGCGCTGCAGGTCGCGGATCGGCACTTCGAGGATGTCGACGTTGGTCAGGAACACGGCGATGCCCGCCAGGTGCCAGTTGAGCTCGTTTGCCAGGTCGGGTCGTGCCCGCAATGCGGAAGCAATGCTCGCGGCCTTGTCCGTGGGGATTCGCAGCCCACAGGTCTTGGGCAGGAAAACCAGGATGAAGCCGGCCTTGCCGGGCGTGTAACGGTCGCCGCATTCGCGCCGGATCGCATCCTGGACCGCAATCGGGATGATCCGCCGAACCTGCTCGCGATAGGGTGATGCGGAAGCGCCGAGGCTCACGGGCCCGTAGTCCGCCGTCAGCATGACTTCCAGGTTTCGGCGGACCTTCGAGTCCTTGATGTTGCGCAGTTGGTCGCCGCCGAAGGTCAGTGCCCAGTTTTCGGCATTGGTACCGATGCCGGTGATTTGGCTGGCTTGATAGGCGGAGATGATGAATTGTTCGTCGGTTATTCCGGGCTGACCTCGCCATCCGTCCAGCGCGCGTTCGGCATAACTTCGCGTGATCCCGTAATAGCCGCGAACATTGTCGAAAAATTCCAATTGGCTTTGCAATTCGGGAATCAGATTCTCCAGCATCTGCTTGGTTTCGCGCTGTTCGATGCGCGCCTGATTCCAGTTGGCCACCTGCGTGCCGATGAACACGCCGAGGACCACGATCAGGAACTCGATGGCGATGGCGGTCCAGTTCTGGGCGCGCAGGTTGGCGGTGAGACGGCGCAGGATCATCGGATTCCCCCCCGCGCCTAATCTGCCTGCCTTTGCGCCGGGTGGAAAGCCCGCGAAACCGTAGCCGAAGCGCCTGTGAAGGCTTAAACGGTGGTGTTGCTTTTCGCCGATCAGAAGCAAGCGGGAGAGATAGGATGAGTCGCCGTTGGATGTTCGCCGCTGCCATCATTCTCGGCCTCGGCCCAATGGCGCCCCTCGCCGCGCATCACGGCTGGGGCTGGGCAACCGGCGAAGAATTCGAGCTTGCCGGCACGGTCAAAAGCGTTCGCCACGGCAATCCGCACGGGGTCATGCTTCTCGCCACCCGCGCAGGCGAGTGGACCGTCGAGATCGGCCAGCCGTGGCGCAACGACCAGGCGGGCCTCACGCCGCAACTGTTGCGGCCGGCAACCCGCCTCCTGGTCCATGGCCACCGCTCGGCGCGCAAGGGTGAGCGGCTGATGAAGGCCGAACGCATCGTCATCGCCGGCAAGAGCTACAACCTGTACCCCGACCGCCCGAGTTGACGATCGCTTCGACGCTGGCCAGCGTGCTTGGGGCGATCGAGCAGGCCGCCCCGGTGCTGGCGCTGCGCAGCTCGACGTTCGCCTACCCGATCGTCAATGCGGTTCACATCATCGGCGTCGCGCTTCTCTTCGGCTCCATCGTTGCGCTGGATCTCCGCCTCGTCGGCTGGCGGCGGGACGTGGGCCGGACGGAGGCGTTCGCCAGGCTGCTGCTGCCGGTGGCGATCACCGGGCTGGCGGTCGCGATCCCGACCGGGCTGCTGCTGTTCGCGACCGATGCGCGTGCCTACGCCGCGTCCCCGCTGTTCCAGGCCAAGGTCGTGGTGATCGCCATCGCGATCGCCAATGCGCTGTGGTTGCGGACGACCGATTGGCAGGGGCCGCGTGGCGGCCGGCGAGCGGCCCTCGCCGGGCCGTTTCGATCGCGCTGTGGCTGGCAGCGATCGTGCTCGGGCGGCTGCTCGGCTACTTCTGACCAGCCTGATCCTGCGCGGCGAGGATTGGATAAGAGTGGCGAAAGGGTCTCCGGCGGCCTAAAGAGGTGGCAATCCGAAACCCAGGCGTTTTGTAAGGACCCGCTCGTGGCGACAGCCACTCACCTCCTCACCGAAAAAGAAGCGACGGCGCATCCGCCGCAGGAAGCGGTGGTCGTCCGCTTCGCCGGCGACAGCGGCGACGGCATGCAGCTGACCGGCGGCCAGTTCACGCTGTCGACCGCGCTGGCCGGCAACGACCTCGCGACCTTCCCCGATTTCCCGGCCGAGATCCGCGCTCCGCAGGGCACGACCTTTGGCGTTTCGGCCTTCCAGATCAACTTCGGTTCAACGTCGATCGAGACCGCCGGCGACCAGCCGGACGTGCTGATCGCGATGAACCCGGCGGCGCTCAAGGTGAACGCCGACGCTTTGCGCGACGGCGGGCTGATCATCGCCGACGAGGGCGAGTTTACCGCCCGCAATCTCGCCAAGGCCGGTTACGAGCAGAACCCGCTGGAGGACGGCAGCCTGTCGCGCTGGCAGGTCGTCCACTTCAACATCTCGCAGCTCACCCTCGACGCGGTGAAGCCGTTCGGCCTCGGGAACAAGGAAGCGCTGCGCTGCAAGAACATGTGGACGCTAGGGCTGGCGCTGTGGATGTTCGACCGCGACCGGCAGCCGATTGTCGATTGGCTCAAGCAGAAGTTCGCCAAGGCGCCCGAGCTCGCCGAGGCCAACATCGCCGCGCTCAATGCCGGTCACGCTTATGGCGAGACGGTCGAGATGGGCGCGCCGTTCAAGCAGCATCACATCGCGGCCGCGCCCGCCGAGCCCGGCCTGTACCGCACGGTGACCGGTGCGGAAGCGCTGGCTCTCGGCCTCGTCGCCGGCTGCCAGCTCGCCGGCGTCAACATGTTCTTCGGCTCCTATCCGATCACCCCGGCGAGCCCGCTGCTCCACCATCTCGCGCGCCTCAAGGAGTTCGGGATCACGACCTTCCAGGCCGAGGACGAGATCGCCGCGATCTGCGCGGCGATCGGCGCCAGCTATGCCGGGCAGCTCGGCATCACCTCTTCCTCGGGGCCGGGGATCGCGCTCAAGACCGAGGCGCTCGGCCTTGCCGTGATGACCGAGCTTCCCTTGGTCGTCGTCAATTCGCAGCGCGGCGGCCCTTCGACCGGCCTGCCGACCAAGACCGAGCAATCGGACCTCTATCAGGCCGTTTACGGCCGCAACGCCGACTCTCCGCTGCCGGTGATTGCCGCGCGGTCGCCGGCGGACGCATTCGATTGCGCGATCGAGGCGTGCCGCATCGCTACCCATTACATGACGCCGGTGATCCTGCTGACCGACGGCTACATCGCCAATGCCGCCGAGCCGTGGCGCGTGCCGGATATGAGCGGGTATCAGCCGTTCCCGGTGAAATTCTTCGATTCCGCGCCCGCCGAAGGGCAGGGCGTCATGCCCTATGCGCGCGGCGACGGTCTTGCCCGCCCGTGGATCAAGCCGGGCACGCCCGGCCTCGAGCACCGCATCGGCGGGATCGAGAAGCAGCCCGGGACGGGCAACATCGACTACAGTCCCGCCGCGCACCAGGAGATGACCGACACCCGGCACGCCAAGGTGCTCGGCGTCGCCAACTCGATCCCGGACCAGGAGGTCTGCATCGGCCGAGAAGGGGCGGAGCTGGCCGTGGTCGGCTGGGGCTCGACCTTTGGCCCGATCCACCAGGCGGTGCGACGCGCGCTTGGCCGTGGGCAGGACGTGGCCCACGTCCACATCCGGCACATCTGGCCGATGCCCAAAAATATGTCTGTCCTACTCAAGCGCTTCAAACATATCCTGGTGCCCGAGATGAACATGGGCCAGCTCAAGACCCTGCTTCGCGATCAGTACCTGGTCGACGCCCAGCCCCTCACAAAGGTCTCGGGCCACCCATTCCGGAT
>DATENV010000066.1:0-4660 GCA_035274805.1 Sphingomicrobium sp.
CTTTGCTCGCGGGAAGCTTCGCGCGGCTGGTCGATCTGTGGCGCCGTAGCGAGCCGGCGCTGCTCGCCCACGCCTGGCTCGCGCGGGCGCACCCGGTCGGTACCCGGCTGACCGTCCATGCTGGCGCCGACGAGACGATCAGCGGCCGCTTCGACGGCATCGAGCCCGATGGTGCCCTGCGCCTCCGCCAGGACGACGGGTCGCTCGACATCGTGCGTGCCGGAGACGTTGAGCTGTGAAGCGGTCAAGTTGAGAACATTGGCCGACCTAGCTAGGGCGCGGCGATGATCCTGGCGGTCGATGTCGGCAACACCAACCTGGTTTTCGCGCTGGTCGAGGGCGGCGAGATCAAGGCGCGCTGGCGCATCGCGACCGATCCGCGGCGGACCGCCGATCAATATTCGGTCTGGCTTCACCAGCTCTTTGAGCTCGAGGGTTTTTCGCGCGAGGATATCGAGGGCGTGATCATCGGCACGGTCGTCCCCCGAGCGCTCCACAACCTCGAGGTCCTATCCGAGAAGTACTTCCGCAAGACGCCGCTGGTCGCCGGCCAGGGCGCCGCCGAATGGCCGATGCAGCTCGACGTCGATGAGCCGCACAATGTCGGCGCCGACCGAGCGCTCAACGCGATCGGCGCGCACGCCAAGCATCAAGGCGACCTCGTCGTCATCGATTTCGGCACGGCGACGACCTTCGACGTCGTCAGCGCAACCGGCGCTTATGCGGGCGGCATCATCGCGCCGGGCATCAACCTCTCGCTCGACGCGCTGGTCAGTGCTGCCGCCAAGCTCCCGCGCATCGCGATCGAGGCGCCGTCGGCCGCGAGCATCATCGGCCGCACCACCGAAAGCCAGATGATTATCGGCATCTACTGGGGCTATGTCGCGATGATCGAAGGGCTGACCGATCGCATCAAAGCGGAGCTCGGACGGCCCGTCACGGTAGTCGCCACCGGCGGCCTCGCGACCCTGTTCGACAAGCACACCGATGCGTTCGACGCGATTGAACCCGATCTCACCATCCAGGGGTTGAGTCTGTTGTACGATATCGCGGCCAGGTCTTCGAAATGATGGGCTCGAGATGATACCCGGAGAAGAACTGCTGTTCGTGGCGCTCGGCGGCTCGGGCGAGATCGGGATGAACGTCAACCTCTATGGCTGCCGCGGCCAGTGGATCATGGTCGACCTCGGACTTACCTTCGCCGATCCCACCTATCCGGGGATCGACCTGATCCTTCCCGACCTCGACTTCATCGAGAACCAGCAGGAACGCCTGGCCGGGATCGTCCTCACGCATGGCCACGAGGATCATATCGGCGCGCTTCCCTATCTGGCCGAAGAGCTCAAATCGCCGCTTTATGCCACGCCGTTCACCGCGGGGCTCATTGCCGGTAAGCTCGAGGAAGAAGGGCTGACCGGCCAGGTGAAGCTCAACATCGTCGAGCGCGGCGGCAGCATCGAGCTCGGCCCGTTCCGGGTCAGCTTCGTCGCGCTGTCCCACTCCATTCCCGAAGGCAACGGCGTCCTCATCGAGACGCCGTTCGGCAACATCTTCCACACCGGCGACTGGAAGATCGACGAGACGCCGGTGATCGGCGAAGCACCGAGCGTCGATGCGCTGACGCAGATCGGCGATCGGGGCGTGCTGGCGTTGGTCTGCGATTCCACCAACGTGTTCCAGGACGCGCCTTCGGGGTCCGAGGAAAGCGTTCACGCCGGTCTGCTGGCAAAGGTCGCCGAAGCGAAGGGCCGCGTGCTGGTCACGACCTTCGCGTCCAACGCAGCGCGCCTTCAGACCATCGGCCGCGTCGCCCGGGAGACGGGGCGCGAGGTGTGCATCGCCGGCCGTTCGCTCGACCGGATCCTGCGGGTCGCCCAGGCCACCGGCTATCTCAAGGACTTCCCGCCGCCGATCGGCTTCGATGAAGCGATGCGCCTGCCCCGAAACCAGGTCCTGATCATCGCGACCGGCGGTCAGGGCGAGCCGCGTGCCGCGCTCGGCCGAATCGCGGGTGGGACGCACGACCTCAAGCTGAGCGAAGGGGACACGGTCATCTTCTCGTCGCGCATCATCCCCGGCAACGAAGTCGCGATTGGCCGCATCATGAACCAGCTTTCCGAGCTCGGCGTGCGGATCGTCACCGAGCGCCAGGCGCATGTCCACGTTTCGGGGCACCCCGGACGGCCCGAGCTGGTCGAGATGTACAATTGGGTCCGCCCGCGGATCGTCGTGCCGGTCCACGGCGAGGCGCGGCACCTCGCCGAGCATGCGCGGCTCGCGCTCGGCCACGGCATTCCCGATGCGGTCGTCCAGGAGAATGGGGACGTGATCCGGCTTGCTCCAGGCGAACCGAAGAAGGTCGACGAAGTCCGAGTCGGCCGGCTGGTGCTCGACGGCGACGTCATCCTGCCCGCCGACGGCGCGACGGTGAACGAACGGCGCCGGATGGGCTATGGCGGGCTGATCACCGTGGCTGTGCCCGTCGGCGAAAACGGCGAGCTGGCCGGCAAGCCGCTGATCCGTCCGTTCGGCATTCCCGTCGAGGAGGATCGCGACGATTTCATCGCCGACGCGACCGACGCGGCGACCCGCGCCTTCAGCCCGCGCGGCGACGAGGACAAGGTCCGCGAGTCGGTGCGGCTTGCCGTACGCCGCTGCGCCACCTTGTGGACCGGCAAGAAACCGTTGGTCGAAGTCATGCTCCTGCAGGTCGCCTGAGGTCCAATGGCGCTCAGTTCGATCATCGCGATCTACTTCCTGTTTTTTGCGTTCAGCGCGTTCCTGCTGCTGCCGTTCGGCGTCACGACCGATGAGGAAGCGGGGACTCCGAAGGTCGCGGGCCAGGCGGACAGTGCGCCGCACCGGTTCGACCTCAAGCGGCACTTGCTCAAGGCGGCGCTGGCTGCGGCGCTGCTATTCGCGATCTATTACGCGAACTGGAGTTACGGCTGGGTCACGCCGGACGACCTCGACTTCTACCGCCGCCTCTAGCGGCGCTTGTCGATCGCCTGCGCCAGCGCGGCGTAGAGCTTGCCCATGTCCGACGACATTAGAGTGACCGCGATCATCCCGCCGTCGCGCTCGGCCAGAACGCGCCGAAGCATCGACTCGAAATCGGCGACATAACGGTTCACCGAGCGCTGGAACTCGCTGTCGTTCTCGTAATGCGCGCGGATGGCGCGGGTCTCGCTGCCGTCGATCAGGCGCACCGCGCGGCTGGTGAAGACGCCGCGATTGCCCTTGAGGTAGGCGCCCCACGCCTTGTCATCGATCTCGTCGGACAGGATCTTGCCGACGTCGATCGCGGCCGAGTGCATCGAATCCATCAGCAGCGAGACGCGCTTGGCGAACACCTCGCTGTCCTTCTCGCGCTGCTCCTTGCCGGTCTGCTCGATATGCGCTTCGAGCGCGGAGGCGGTCTGGCCGAGCGTGATCATCTGGCCGGTCAGCCGGTCCGACGCGGCCCTCGCGGATTCGAGCGCCCGCTCGGCGACCGTCTCGACCTCGCGGAGCCGCTCCTCGACGGTCTCGCGGATCACCCGCTCGAGCGCTTCGGCGGCTTCTTCCGACAGCTTGCCGGCGGTTTCCGGAATCACCGCTTCGATCGTCGCGCGGGCCCGCTCGGCGGCGTGCGCTGCGGCTTCTTTGACTTGGACCAGCGAGGCGATCAGCGCGGGACCCGTTTCGGTGCTGAGGCTGGCCGCTTCGCGTTCGACCTGGGCCAGCGTGGACGCGAGCTGGGCGAGCTTGGACTGCGCGTCCTCGACCCCGTTATCAACACTGGCGAGCAGCGCGCCGAACCGTTCGCGCTGCTGCGCGATCTCGGCACCGGTCGAGGCCAGCTTCTCGCTCGTTTCCACGGTCGCATCGCGGAGCCAGCCGATTTCGGGCTTCGCCGCGGCCGCGACTTCGGCGAGACGCTCGGCGCTCCCTTGTGCTTCGCCGATCGCAGTGCCGACGCCCTCGCGAATTTCCGCGGCGAGCGTCGCGATGCTTTCCCGCAGCGTCGCGGTCCGTTCCGCCAGCGAGCCGATCGCGTCGTCCTGCGAGCCCGCCTGGGCGGACAGCGTGTCGAGCTCGGCGCGCGCGCGCGTTAGCGACTGGAGGAAGCGATTGGCGCGCTCGTCGCCGTTCGCTGCGAGCTCGGTGAATCGCTCGTCGATCAGCGCCAGGCCGCGCTCGATCTCGGCGATCATGTGCTGCGACGCGCGATCCTGCTCGGCGACGCGGGCGGAAAGCCCGTGGAGCGAGCTGTTCGCATGGTCGATGTTCGAAGCCAGCGATTCGGCCGCATCGGCGCCGGCCTTGCCGATCCCGGCCGAAGCCTGGGCGAGCAGCGCCGTCACGGCGCCCGCCTGCACGTCGATGCCAGTCCGGATTTGCTCGAGCGTGGCCGACGTCCGCTCGAGTAGTGCGTCGAGCGTGCCCGAATAAACGGTTTCAGCTTCACTGACGCGCGCGGCAGCGCCGGCGCCAGCCGCCTCGATCTCCGCCAGCCGAGCGGTCAGGCGCTCGGTCGCTTCCGCGACGATCTGGTCGGCGTTGCGCGTCCGGTCGGCCAGCTCGCTGACCTGCCGTCCGAACTCGTTTGCCTTGCCGGTCGATTCGCTGCCGATCGCGCGGATGTGCTCAGCGACGTCACGCGCGGTCTGCTCGGCGC
>DATENV010000067.1:0-11852 GCA_035274805.1 Sphingomicrobium sp.
CGCTCGACCCACGCGACGTTCGCCGGGTTGAAGCTCGGCGTCACCGAGATGTTGAACCCTCCATAGCCGTAGAGCAGCGTCGGCGCCGGGCCGGTGCTGCCCTTCTTGCGGACGATGAACATCGGGACGCGGGTGCCGTCCTTCGAGGCGTAGAAGCGTTGCTCGACCGAGATCGTGTCCGGGTCGAACGTCAGCTTGGGCACCGCCCATTCGCTCGCCTGCCCGCTTGATGCGTCGTAGCGGTAGACGGTGGTCGGACGGTTGAAGCTGGAGAAGGCGAAGAAGGTCTCGGGATCGGAGATCTTGCCGCCGAAGCCGGAGACGGTGCCGATGCCCGGGAGAGCTATGCTCGACTGCGGCTGACCGTTGAGGCCGTACACCCGCACCTCGGACTTGGCATCGACCAGGTAGCTGGCGATCAGCTTGCCGCCGACGAGGTCGACATCGTCGAGCGCTTCCTTGGCTTCGGCGATCACCGTCTGCGGCTCCGCGCCCGGGCGGGAGACATTCACCGCTACGACGCGCTTCAACGGCGCATCCTTGTCGGTCGAGAAGAAGAAGCGGCTGCCTTCGTTGCCGACGAAATTCCACTGGTTCTTGAGGCCGGTGAACACGGGAATCGGCTTCGCGCCGGCCTTGCGCAGGTCGATCACGTGAACGTCGTTCTCGTCGCCCGCGAGGCTGGTCGAGATGACCAGCCAGCGACCGTCATCGCTGACCTGCGCGAAGTGGTTCAACTTGGGGTTGGCGGGGGTCGCATAGACCAACCGGTCGGCCGCCTGGCTGGTGCCGAGCTTGTGAAAATAGACACGCTCGTTGAGCGTCGCGTTCTGGAACGTGGCCTTGGCCGCCGGCGCTGGAAAGCGCGAGTAGAAGAAGCCCTTGCCGTCCTTGGTCCACGCCACACCGCCCGTGTATTTCAGCCATTTGAGCTCGTCGGGCCGGATCTTGCCGGTCGCCACGTCCATGACGCGGACGCTGCGCCAGTCGGTGCCGCCGTCCTGGACCGCATAAGCGAGCAGCTTGCCATCCTCGCTCGGCGTCCACTCGGCGAGCGCGGTGGCGCCGTCGGCCGACCATGTGTTGGGGTCGATCAGCTGCCTCGGCTCGCCGCTTGCTCCGTCGCGCACGAACAGCACCGACTGGTTCTGGAGGCCGCTGTTGTGCGTGTAAAAATAATGCGCGCCCTTTTTCACCGGCACGCCAAACCGCTCATAATCGTAGAGCGCCGTCATGCGCTGCTTGAACCAGTCGCGCAGCGGCAGCTTGGCGAGAAAGGCGTCGGTAACCTGGTTCTCCGCCTGGACCCAGGCCTCCACCTGCGGATCGGTCCGGACGTCGTTCTCGAGCCAGCGGTAGGGATCGGCGACGGGAACGCCGAACTGCGTTTCGACGACGTCGACGCTCTTGGTTGCCGGGTAAGTGAGCGCGGGCTCCGCCGGAGCGGGTGCCGCGGCCTCATCCGCGACCTGCGCCGCTGTCGGCTCGGGAGCAGATGCGACGTTTGCCGGCGGTGGCGAACTCACTGCACAGCCGCTCGTCAACAAGGCAACAGCCCAGGAAATCCGACGCATGAACTCCGCTCCCCACAAACAAAAGGCACCGACTGGCTAGCAGCGGCGCCTCTCGTTTCAAGCGGTTGTTTGACGAACCGGAGAATCCGGCCCTTAGGCGGCTTCGAATTCTTCCTCATTGACGACCGGGCCCGAGTCTTGGCCCTTGGCGGCGAGATCGCGGTCGACAAACTCGATCACCGCGATCGGCGCCGCGTCCGACGAGCGGATGCCGGCCTTGATCACCCGCGTGTATCCGCCATCGCGGTCGGCGTAGCGCGGAGCGATGACATCGAACAGCTTGGCCAGCTGCGCGTCGTCCATCAGCCGCGATTGCGCGAGACGGCGGTTCGAGAGGCCGCCGCGCTTGGCAAGCGTCACCAGCTTTTCGACGTAGGGCCGAAGCTCCTTCGCCTTGGCGACGGTGGTAGTGATCTGCTCGTGCTTGATGAGCGCGGCAGCCATATTGCGGAACAGAGCCGCGCGGTGGCTGGAGGTGCGCTGAAGCTTACGGCCGCCAACACGATGGCGCATAGGTCATTCCTTTCGTTCGTCGGGAGCCCGTACGAGGTAGCTCCGGCCTGGCAACGCTTCGGGTGGCTGCCCCACACCCAAACAACAACGGCGAGCTCAGCGGCTCGCCGGACGCGCTGGCCTCAAGCGGATTTGCGGCGGTTCGTCAAGGTTCGCGTCGCGAGCCGCACCGCCAAGGGCGAGAGGCCGCGATGGCTTGAGTCATGATAGACCGACCTTGCGTCCAGCTCCTTGCACAGGCGGCGGTGGGCCTCGCCGAGCGCGTGATACGGCAGCCCCGGCAGCAGATGGTGCAGCGCGTGGTAACGCAGCCCGACCGGCGCCCATAAAGCCGGCAGCGTTGCTGGCGGCGGCACGTTGACGCTGTCGAGGAATTGCGCGGTGACGCTCATCGCGTCGCCCTCATTCTCCCACAAATGCGCGACCAAAGTGCGCACCTGGTTGAGAAACATGACGCCCGACGCCACGCCGAGGAAGATCAGGAACTCGCGTAAGGGAATCACGCCCGTCGCCACCATGGCGAGCAGGGCGATCGCCCAAAGGCTGCACGCCGCTTCCTGCCACGCCCAGTCGCGCGCGAACTCGCCCTCGGGCTTGGGCCGGACGAACCTCGGATTGATCTGCAGCCCCGAATAGCGCCCGACGACGAGGCTCCGCAATCTCGGCGAAAACAGCGAGACGGGCGCCAGGATGCCGAAGCGGATCAGCATGCCCACCGGCGCCAGTGCGGCGGCGATCAGGAACACCGGCAGGGTCCAGGGATGCATCAGCGCCAGCGGCAGATATTCGGGATCGTCGGCGGTGCCGTAATAGCGCTTGGCATGATGCTGGTTGTGCACCCCCTCATACATGAAGCTCGGCACCAGCAGCGGCACGCCGACGACGAGGTTCCAGACGAAGCGGAACCCCTTCACCGCGCCTTTCTTGATGTGCGTCAGCTCGTGGATGAAGGACCCGGCGCGGTACAGCGCGAGCACGGCGACCAAACTGGACGCCACGGCCAGCCAGGTCGGCCGCAGCATCATGGCGCCGAACAGCGCTACGTAGCCAAGCAGCGCGGAGCCGAGCATGTCGGCCCAGTAAATCGCTGAATTGGGCGCATTGAGGTCGCGCGTCAGCTTGGCAGCGGCCTTGAGCATGGTGGCGTCGTCCTCGGCGCGAGCGGGGGCACGCGGCCCGGAAGCCGCGCCGGTGCGATTGCGGTCAAGGGTCGCCGTGCTGGTCATAAGTCGTTGGCTTGAGGCCTCTCTTTTGCAGCAGATAGTGGCCTGAATTGGGCGTTTGTAGGCTCCGCTGGCGAAACGACCGGTGAACCGCTAGCCGTTGCCGCCATGAGCTCTGGCCCCGTCACCATCCGCCCGGTCCGCAGCAAGACGGACCGCAAAGCCTTCGTCGACTTCGCGTGGGAGGTATACAAGGAGGACCCTGCGTGGGTGCCGCCGCTCAAGGACGAGGTCCATGGGCTGATCACGCCAGGCAAGAATCCGTGGTTCGAGCATGCCAGGGCGCAGCTCTGGCTTGCCGAGCGAACTGGCGACATCGTCGGTCGCATCAGCGCGCAGGTCGACCAGCTCGTGCAAGAACATATGGGCCAGGGCACCGGCCAATGGGGCATGTTCGAGGCGCTCGATCGCGAAGCCGCCGCCGCGCTCATCGTCACCGCCGAGGACTGGCTTCGCGCCCAGGGCATGACCCGCGCGCTGGGGCCAATCAGCCTGTCGATCTGGGACGAGCCGGGGCTCGAGATCGAGGGGTTCGATCAACCGCCGACCGCGATGATGGGCCATCACCGGCCCGAATATCGGGGATGGATCGAAGCGGCCGGCTACCAGAAGGCCAAGGACCTCATCACCTATGCGCTCAACATCGAGCATTGGGATGACCCGATGATCGACCGCCTGATCGCGATGGGCGAGCGCAATCCGCGCATTCGCATCCGCATGGTCGACAAATCGAAATTCAAGGAAGAAGCGCGGCTGATCCTCAACCTGCTCAACGACGCCTGGTCGAATAACTGGGGCTATGTCCCGCTGACCGAGGCCGAGATCGCTTATGCCGGCAAGAAGCTCAAGCCGATCATCTTCAACGAGCTGGTGCGCGTCGCCGAAGTCGACGGCGAGCCGGTCGCGTTCATGCTCACCATCCCCGACATCAACGAGCTGACCACGGACCTCAACGGCGAGCTGTTCCCGTTCAACTTCGTCAAGCTGCTGTGGCGGCTGCGCAAGCCGCGGACGCGGCGGCTCCGCGTACCGTTGATGGGCGTCGCGACGAAGCTGCATGGCACCAGGCTCGCCAGCCAGCTCGCTTTCATGATGATCGAATATACGCGCCGCGACGCGGTCTCCAAGTTCGGCGCCACGCATGGCGAGTTCGGCTGGATCCTCGAGGACAACAAGGGAATGTTGTCGATCGCCCAGCTGCCCGGCGCGGCGGTGAACCACCGCTACCGGATTTACGAAAAGGCGCTGTAGCCGCCGTCCGGCGCCGTAACGTCACTAAAGTCTCGGGGTTCGACACCTTTTCCTGTGACTTTAAGCGCGCGGTAGGCCATTGGGGAATATGATATCGCAGTGCGAAAGAGCCGCTGCACGGTGTCACATTCGCGATGTTGTAGGACAGCAAAAATGTCCGCATTCGCCGAGGATATTCGAGTTCATTTGTAACTGAGGGACGCGTTTAGCCATGGCTGTCATCAGTGGGGGCGACGGCGGTAATATCATCGTCGGCACTGATGCCGACGACACGATCTACGGGCATAGCGTCGCCGACATTTCGCCGAGCGCCGGGCAGATCGTGGCGACTGCTGTGGCGACCGGCTTCAACGCGCCGGTCTTCGCGACCTCCGCGCCCGGCGACCCCAACCGCCTGTATGTGGTCGAGAAGGACCTCGGCCGGATCGTCCTGCTCAATCCTTCGACCGGCGACCGGTCGATTTTCCTCAGCATCCCAACCAACCAATTGTCGACCGGCGGCGAACAGGGACTGCTGAGCGTCGCATTTCACCCCGATTATCAGACCAACGGACGCTTCTACGTCAATTTCGTCAACGCGAACGGCGACGTAGAGGTGCGCAGTTACACACGCTCGGCCGGAAATCCCGATGTCGCCAACCCCACTGGGACGACCGTCATCACCGTGCCGCACCCGGGTCAGACGAACCATAATGGCGGCACGGTCGTCTTCGGGCCGGATGGATATCTCTACGTCAGCATCGGGGACGGCGGGGGTGGCGGCGACCCGGGCGAAAACGCCCAGAACGTCAACAGCCTGCTGGGCAAGATCCTGCGTCTCGACGTGAACGGCGACGCCTTCCCCGGCGACCCGGCGCGAAACTACGCCATTCCGAGCGACAACCCGTTCGTCGGCCTGCCCGGCGCGGACGAGATATGGGCTTATGGCCTGCGCAATCCCTGGCGGATGAGTTTCGATTCCGCGACGGGCAACCTCTATATCGGCGATGTCGGCCAAAGCGCGCGGGAGGAGATCGACTTCCAGCCAGCCGGGATTGGCGGCCGGAATTACGGTTGGGACACGCGGGAAGGCACGTTGTTCTTCGAAGGACCCAATAGCCCCGGGTTCGTCGATCCGATTTTCGAGTACCCCCGCGCATTGGGCCAGTCGGTGACCGGCGGTTACGTCTACCATGGCCCCGCACCGGGGCTGCAAGGATCGTACGTTTTTGCCGATTTCCTGTCGAACCGCGTTTGGAGCCTGCGGGTCGAGAACGGCAGCGCGATCGATGTGATCGAACGAACTGGCCAAATCGTGACGGGTGGCGCTCCGCTAAGCCAGATTGCGTCGTTCGGCGTCGACGGCAATGGCGCGCTCTATGCCATCAGCCTGTCCGGAACGATCTACCGGTTGACGCCCTCCGCGGCCGCCGGCGACGGCAACGACACGATATCGGGCGGCGGCGGCAACGATGTTATCGCCGGCGGTATCGGCAACGACTTGATCGACGGCGGCACTGGCAACGACATCCTCACCGGCGGCGCAGGCGCGGACAGGATGGTCGGCGGCGCCGGCGCGGACCTGTTCACGGACACGCAAAACAACCTCAACGGGGACACAATTGCCGACCTTTCGCGCGGCGACCGCATCGTCATCACCGACGCGACCTTGGGATCGAGCATTGGATGGAACGGCGGCGTGCTGACCTACGGGTCGACCTCGCTGATCTTGAGCAATCTGGACAACCCCAGCATCGCATTTGGCGCGGCGGCGGAAGGCGGCGTTCAGATTTTCCTCGGCGGCCCTCCGATCATCGTCTCAGCCGGCCCGCCAGTGCAGGATGCCGCGGCCGCTGCAGATTTCGATGAAGCGAAGCTCGCCGCCTCATTCCTGGATCATGCGCCGGGACAGTCCGACCACGCATGTCCAGGTTCAATGGCGTGGTTCGACGGGTCTTGCGATCGCGGCGACTTTTTCGAGATCGTCTGAGCGTCCGCTTTCCAGCCAAAGCCGACGTATCGCGCGCCCTACGTCAGCTCGATCCAGGTCGGCGCATGGTCCGAGGCTTTCTCTTCCCCGCGCGCCCATTTGTCGACGCCGGCCGCTTGCAACCGATCCGCCGCCTCGGGCGAGCACAGCAGATGGTCGAGCCGGAAGCCGAGATCGCGCTGCCAGCAGCCGGCGGTATAATCCCAGAATGTATAGAGCTTCTCCTCGTTCGGATGCAGCATCCGCAGCGCGTCGGTCCAGCCCTGGTGAAGGATCCGCCGCCATAGCTGGCGCGCCTCGGGCTGCATCACCGCATCGTGCTGCGTCGCGCGGACCGAGAAGACGTCGCGATCCTCGGGCACCACGTTCCAGTCGCCGCACAGGACCGACGGGCGCTCCTCATCGAGCAATTCGGCGGCATGGGCGCGCAAGCGCTCCATCCAGTTGATCTTATACTCGAACTTCTCGGTCCCGACCGGATTGCCGTTGGGAAGGTAGAGCGAGCCGACCACGACGCCCTTCGCTTCGGCCTCGATGTAGCGGCTATGCGTGTCGTCGGGATCGCCGGGCAGTCCGACGCGCCGGAGCTCGGGCGTGTCGCCCTTCGCAAGGACCGCGACCCCGTTGAACCCCTTTTGCCCGTGCCACACGGCGCCGTAGCCCGCCGCCTCGATGTCCGCGATCGGCAGCGATTCGTCCGCGCACTTCAGCTCCTGGAGGCAGACCACGTCGGGCTGCTCGCGCTGGAGCCATTCGATCAGCCGCGGAAGGCGCGCGCGAATGCCGTTCAGATTGTAGGTGGCGAGCTTCACGGACGAGCGCTTAGCCGCGCTCAGTCACGCAGGAAAGCGCGCATAGCCGCGCTGGGTCACGCGGTCGACGCAGCCGCGATATTCCTCGAAGGCGGGATCGCCGGGGCGGATGACGCCGACCGTCTTGTTCTCGTCCGGGCCAATGGGCAGCAGCGCGATCGGCAGCGAGGCCGGCGTCAGCTGGGCCCCTTCGCCAGCGGCGAGCGTGAGCAGGATACCGCTCAGCCAGCGGCCCGACGGCTTGTTCAGCAGCGCGACACGATATTGGCCTTGCGAGATGGTCACCAGGTAGATCGCACCGGAAATATACGGGAAAGAGACGAACCCCTTCTGCTCGTAATCGCTGTCGGTGCGCGACGCCTCGCTGAACACGAGGTGGCCATTGGCGTCGTCCCAGGCGATCGAGGTCAGATAAGCGAAGATCGCCCCTTCCTCGCTGAATGAGGGCCGCAAGGTCAGGTAGGTTCCCTCGAGCCATTGCACCGCCGCCCTCGCATAGCCGCCCATCGATTCAGGAGCGGTGTGCCTCGCGTCATCCCGCGGCGCCGTCGCTGCGCGGAGGCTCGTGCCCAACGCATCCTCGAGCCTGACGACCGTTGCGAGCGTGAATGGCCGCCGACCGGCGAGGGCTTTCTCTAATGTGGACAGGCTGACCTTGGCTTCGTCGGCGAGCCATTGCCGCGACAGGCGGCGGCGGGCCAGCTGCTCGCGCACCACCAGCGCGACGGACTGACTGCCTTCGACGCTCAGCTCACCCTGCATGACTCGCCCCGAACTCTCCCGCACATCTCCGCACATTTCCGCACATTTCGTCAACCGGTTGCACAACACCGGTGCAAAAAAGCGTCGATTTCCAGGACTTTCCCGTGGCGGGCGAGCGCCGTCAGGAACATATGCGCGCCACGCTTCATCGCGAAGTTCAAGGGGAACGTGGCCGTGCTTAGCAGTCGCGCAAAAACAGGATTCAGTGGCATGATCACCGTCAGCGCGGTGCTGCTGGTCATGCAGTTCATCACCGGCGTTCAGGCGTTTCCGCTATGAGCCCGCTGTGGTCGGATATGGCGCTTGCACGCGCCGCCTGGGCCAAGGCCGAAGAAAGCAATTCGGCCGATGGGGGCAAGGCAAAACCGCTTCAGGCCAGTCGGCCGGTCGCGGCGAGCCGCCCGGTCCGGCGCGTGCTTCATCCGCGCGTGAGCAGCTACGCGCTTTAATCAGAGGAAGACATGATACCGAAGCTCAGCAGCAGCGCGGTCGCGCTTGCGCTCGCCTTTACGCATCCCTCGAAGCCGGCGCCGGCCGAGCCGGACCTGGCCGCGGTCCGCGCGGCGACAGCCCGCTTCCAGGACGTCAACGTGGCCATCGCCGAGGGCTATGTCCGCGACCCGATGGATGTTTGCGACACCGCGCCGATGATGGGGAAGGCGGCCAGCCTCGGAAGCATGGGAATCCATTACTTCCGGCCCGATTTGCTCGGGATCACGGCGCCGCCGAACCCGCGCGTCAACGGCAAGGGGACGCATACCGATTTCCTCAAGCCCGGCATCCTCATCTATGAGCCGCGCGCGGACGGTTCCCTGGCGCTGGTCGCGGTCGAGAATTTGGTGTTCCGCTGGGCGTGGCGCGAGGCCGGCCACGCTGAGCCGCCGAGCTTCCAGGGCGTACCCTACGACCTGATGGAGGACGATCCCTCAACCAAGGTCGACGAGGCGCACATGTTCGAGCCGCATTACGACCGCCACGTCTGGCTATTCCGCGACAACCCGAACGGCGTCTTCGCGCAGTTCAATCCCAAGGTGAGCTGCGCGGCGCACAAGCCGTCAATTGCCGGCGGACCGCAGCACCAGGCGGTCGGGCACTAGACCGAGAAGCTGGACCCGCAGCCGCAGCCCGACTGGGCGTTGGGGTTGGTGACGCGGAAAGTAGCGCCGCCGAGATCCTCGACGAAATCGACCGCCGAGCCTTTGACGAGCTCGAGGCTGACCGGGTCGACGACCAGCTTCACGCCATCGGTCTCGACGATCTGGTCGTCGCCTTCGGCGGCGGGCGCGAGCTCGAACTTGTAGGTGAAACCGGCGCAGCCCCCGCCGTCGACGGCGAGGCGCAGGATCGCCGGCTTGTGCTGGCGCGCGGCGATCCACGCGACGCGCCTGGCGGCACTTTCGGTGAGGCTGATGGCGGGTTCGGTCACGCTACAGAGATAGGAGGCGTGCCCGTGACGGACAACGGCGGGCTGATTAGTGGCCGCCGCCCGGGCCGCCGAGCGCGACTGCGTCCATCGACGCCGCGCCGGCGCGGCGCTGCATCGCCAGCACATAGTCGGTCGACTTCATGAACGGAATCGGGTTCACGGCGCGGCCGTCGATCCGGACCTCGTAATGGAGATGGTTGCCGGTCGAGCGGCCGGTTGAGCCCATGCGGCCAATCTGCTGGCCGCGGGTGATGTGCTGGCCGGCCGAAACCAGGATGCCCGACATGTGGCCATAGCGCGTGGTGATGCCGCGGCCGTGGTCGATCTCGACCAAATTGCCGTAGCCGCCGCTGTTATAGCCGGCGCGCATCACGGTGCCGTCGGCGGTCGCGTAGATCGGCGTGCCGTAGGTGCCGGACAGGTCGATGCCCGGGTGCATCGCCGCACCGCTGTTGAACGGGTCGGAGCGAACGCCGAACCCGCTGGTGAAGCTAACGCTCGCCTTGACCGGCTTGTCGGACGGAACGGCGATCACGCCGTCCTGCAGCTGGTCGAGCTTTTTCCAGCTGTCGAACAGCGCTTTAAAACTGGAATTGGCGACGCCCTCGAACGGACCGCCGACGCCACCGTTGGTACCGACGCGGGCCGGGCTGATACCGAGCCGCTTCAGCTCGGCGGCGGTGACCTGGTAGCGGACGTCGAGCGCCTTGGCGACGAGCGCCGCCTGCTGGAGCTGGGCCTGCTCGACGCGGGCTAGCGGCCCGTCCTCCGCGAGGCGGCCGCCGGCAGCGGCGGCGAGGAGTTCGGGATCGATCTTCTGGCCGGCGAGCGCGGCTTCGATCAGCGCCTGGCGCTGCTCGATCATGCGGGCGCGAGCCTCGGTAGCGGCAGGCAGGCTGATGCTGGCGGCAACATTGTGCGGGCGCGTCAGCAAGCGGGCGGTCGCATAGCTCGCCCAGCCGACGAGGCCGAGCAGGGCAACAAAAAACACCGCCTGAAGCGGTGCGGAGATGCGGAAGCGGCGAAGCTTTGATCCGTCGTGGATAAAGAAATCGCGGTCGCGAAACAGGCCCGTAGTGGCGGCCAAAACTTGAGTCATCTGATCCCGCTCCGCAAATCGACGAGGCGCGAGGAACGCGCCGCCGAAGTTCCACTTTTCAAGGAGCTCCCCAGCCCCTGCCGACCACGCGTGTTGCCCCACCACGTGCCGGCGTCAGCGACACTGCTTTCGGATGGTTAACAATTTCAACCTTCACACTAACCTTGCGGGACGAGTCGTCCGCTGAGCGCGGTGAACGGTTGATTCCGCTCCGCCGGCACCATGGATTCGAGCAAATTCAACCTGTTGTGCGGTGCAGCATCGCGAATCTTTCGCGCTGCCTTGCGGGCGCCGCAATCGCCCGTACAACCGGCTCCGGGCCACGCCGTCCCAACGCGGCGCGAGCTCTCTGGAAGGAGAGTTGCAAGTGATTGAAGCTGCCGCCGGCGCGGACCTGCGCCCGGCCAAACCCAAAATCCGTCCTGCCCGTCCGTTCTTCTCGTCCGGCCCTTGCGCGAAGCCGCCGGGGTGGGCGCCACAGTCGCTCGGTACATCCGCGCTTGGGCGTTCGCATCGCGGCGCCATCGGCAAGGCGAAGCTCAAGGAAGCCATCGACCGGACGCATGCGCTGCTGCGCCTGCCGAAGGACTATAAGCTCGGCATCGTCCCGGCGTCCGACACCGGCGCGATGGAAATGGCGATGTGGTCGTTGCTCGGGCCCCGCCCGGTCACCATGCTGGCCTGGGAAAGCTTCGGGCAGGGCTGGGTCACCGACGTCGCCAAACAGCTCGCGCTCGATGCGGACATCCGCACCGCAGACTACGGCGAGATTTGCGACTTGAGCGGGATCGACCCCGCAAGCGACGTGGTCTTCACCTGGAACGGCACGACCAGCGGCGTGCGCGTGCCCGACGCCGACTGGATCGCGGGCGACCGCACCGGCCTCACGATTTGCGACGCGACCTCGGCGGCGTTCGCGCAGGCGATCGACTGGGCCAAGATCGATGTCGGCACTTTCAGCTGGCAGAAGGCGCTTGGCGGCGAAGCGGCGCACGGCATGCTCGTCCTGTCGCCGTGCGCGGTCGAGCGGTTGACGACCGAACCGCCGCCACGCCCGCTTCCGAAAATCTTCCGCCTGACCAAGTCCGGCAAGCTGATCGACGGCATCTTCCGCGGCGAAACCATCAATACGCCCTCGATGCTGTGCGTCGAGGACTGGCTGTTCGCGCTTGGCTGGGCGGAAGCGACTGGCGGCCTCGACGCGCTCATCGCGCGCGCCGACG
>DATENV010000068.1:0-6328 GCA_035274805.1 Sphingomicrobium sp.
AGGAGCCCAAGCTGCGTGAACCGCTGTCACGCGGCGATTGGATGTGCGTGATCTATTTGATCATCCTCATCCCCGTCCTCGCGATCTCGCTTCTGACCAACCAGGAAATCTTCAACGCCTACCTGGTCTGGGGCGACCAGCAGTTCAATCTCACGTTCATGGGGACCACACTGCCGAGCAGCTGGCTGATCACGCTCGATGCGGCGCTCAGCTTCTCGATGCTGGTCGCTGTCGCGGCTTTCTGGAAATGGTGGGGCGGGCGCCGCCGCGAGCCCGACGAGATCAGCAAGATGATCATCGGCAGCGTCTTCACCGTGGCCGGCGGCCTATGCCTGTTCATGGCCGCGCTGACGCAGCCGGAAGGCGGCAAGATCAGCCTGTTCTGGCCGTTCATGTTCCACCTGCTGAACAGCATCGGCTTTGCGCATGTGCTGCCGGTCAGCCTCGCGCTGTTCTCGAAGATTTCGCCCAAGCAGATCACGGCGACGGTGATCGGCCTTTATTATCTGTCCTTCTTCGTGGCGAATGCCGTCGTCGGCTATGTCGGGGGCCTCTATTCCAGCCTGCCGACCACGACTTTCTGGCTGCTCCACGTCGCAAGCGCGGCTTTCGGCCTGGTCGCGTTCGTCGTGTTCAAGCTCGTCCTGGGCAAGCACATGGTCACTGGACCCCGGGAGCAGGCCGCCGCGTTGTCCTGAGCATGAACCAGGACCTCGCCAGCCAGAGCAAGTTCCAGTGGCTGGCGCGGTTCGGCTTCGTCATGCGCGGACTCCTGTACATCGTCATCGCCTTGCTGGTGATCGGCACCGGCCGGACCGAGGACCTCACCGGCGCGATGGAATATCTCGACCGCGGTGCCGGCCGCTGGCTCCTGATGATGATGGTTGCCGGGATGTTCGGCTACGGGCTGTGGCGGGTCAGCGACGCTGCATTCGGCATGGACAGCGGCCGCCATCACCCCAAGGCCTGGCGGCGGCGCATCGCCGCGGCGACCAGCGGCGCGATCTACCTGTTCCTCGCCTACAAGGCGGTGCGCATCATGGTGCAGGGTTATTCCGACGCGGGCGACGCGCACGAGCATGCGGCTCGGGCGCTCGAACTTCCGGCCGGGACGCTGCTGCTTGGCGGAGCCGCCGCGGTCCTTGCCGGCGCCGGGCTGGTGCAGCTGTACAAGGCGGGCACTTGCTCTTTCCTCCAGCATCTCGACGAGCGAGCGCGCCAGCCGGTCGCCAAGTGGCTCGGGCGCATCGGCTTTGCCGCGCGCGGCGCCGTCTTCCTGACCCTTGCCTGGCTGCTCGGACGCGGCGCGCTCCACCACAGTGCTGCCGAAGCGGGCGGCCTTGAGCAGGCACTCGATGCGTTGCGCGGCCCGCTCGAGCTGCCCGTGGCGGCGGGGCTGTTCGTGTTCGGACTCTATTCGATCGTCGAGGCGCGCTACCGCTCCATCCACAAGCCGCCGACCGAGCACATCAAGCGCAAGGTCGCCGAGAGCGTCAGCGCCTAGGGGACGACCGGGAGGAGGATCGCGGTGGCGGTTGCCCCGCCGCGATAGATTCTCTGCGTCGCTTTCCGATAGTCGCCCGCCTTCGCGTAAAAGATGTTCGGCACGAATGTCTGCGGGTTGCGGTCATATACCGGGAAGAGGCTCGACTGGATCTGCACCATGATCTTGTGACCGGGCAGGAACACGTGGTTCACGTTCGGCAGGCCCCAGCGGTAATGCTCGACCTTGCCCGAGCGAAGCGCGCGCGGCTTGGCGAAGCTGTCGACATAACGGCCGCGGAAAATCTCGATTCCGATCGGCAGCTCATACCCTGACATGTCCCGCTTCGATCCTTGCGCGGCGCCTTCGGGGGCCTCGTTGGGGTAGACGTCGATCAGCTTCACCACCCAGTCGCTGTCGGTGCCGCTGGTCGCGGCGAACAGGTCGACCTGCGGCGCCCCCATGATGTGGACAGCCTTGGTCAGCGGCGCGGTCGCGTAACTGATGACGTCGGGACGGTTGGTGACGAAGCGCTGGTCCTGAACAAGCCAGGTCCGCCATTGCGCACCGCTGATCGGGCGCGGCAGGTACGGCACCGGATTAGCCGGGTCGGAGACATATTCGTCGCGGCCGGCCGACGCCGGGCGCTCGAAACCGGCGGTGCCGTTGCCCGTCAGATACAGCGGCGTCGGCGTGCCCATCGGCCAGCGCGGGCTGGCCTGCCACTCGTTGATGCCGGTGGCGTAGGTCAACGCATTGGGCGTGTGCGGGTCAGGACCGCCCTTCAGATAATGGTCGAAGAAGGGCTTCACCCATTTGACCCGCCATTCGGCCGCAGTGTCGCCGGTGAAGATGATGTCGCCGAGGTCGTAGCCATAATGGTTGGCGCCCGAATGGCGCCACGGGCCGATCGCGAGGTGCAGCAGTCCGCTGCCCTCATATTTGTCCTTCAGTGCCTTGTAGACCGCCGGTCCGCCGTAGCTATCTTCCTGGTCCCACTGGCCGACTTCGATCAGCGTCGGCACGGTCAGCGGCCGCTCCGCCATCCATTTGTCCACCGCCTGCAATGACCAGAAGTCGGTGTAGGCCGGGTTCTGGAACAGCTTCTGGACAAACGGGTAATGCTCGATGTTTAGCCGGCGCGCGTAGTTGGCCATCGATCCGGCTTCGAGGTAGCGCGTGTAATCGTCGCCTGGGCCCTTCGCGAGCTCGCCGCCTTCCGCTTTGCCGGTGCTCTGCGACACGGCGAAGTCGAGCCCGCCGGTGCGGAACGCGCCGTTGTGGAACCAGTCGTCGCCCATCCAGCCGTCGACCATCGGGCTCTGCGGCACGGCGGCCTTGAGCGCCGGGTGCGGATTGATCTCCGACGCGAGCGTCAGGAAGCCGAGGTAGGAGGAGCCGATCGTGCCGACCTTGCCGTTGGACTCGGGCACGTTCTTCACCAGCCAGTCGATCGCATCGTAGGCGTCGGTGCTCTCGTCGATCCCGGTGTTGTTGAGCGGTCCGACGATCGGCCGGTTCATCACGAACTGGCCTTCGCTGTTGTGCAGCCCGCGGATGTCCTGCTGGACGATGATGTAGCCGTCGTTGAAGAATTCCTTGTACATGATCGGCAGGATGTCGACGCCGGACTGGCTCTTCTCGCGGCTCATGCTGCCCTTCGCGTCGTAAGGCGTTCGTGACAGCAGGATCGGACCGCCCCGCGTCCCCTTCTTCATGACGATGACCGTGTAGAGCTTCACGCCGTCGCGCATGGGCACCATCGCCACGCGCTTCACATAATCCGCCTCGGGCAGGACCGGATCGTATTTGGCGACGACGTCCGGAGTTATCGGAGTGACACGCGGCGGCGGCGCGGCCGCGAGCGCGACGAGCGGGAGGATTGCGGTGGCAAAGCGGAGGGCAGTCTTGGTCATGGAGAGTTCGTAGGAGCGGGCGCCGCCGCTCGCAACATCGCTCGCGGTCGCTCGTTGCAGCGGCAATGGCCGACGTCGCAACCGAAGGTCTGAAGCATGCGCTCGAGACCGAGCGCGCGATCGAGCCCGGCGGCAACCTGCGCGCCTCGTGGGAAGCGCTGTTCACGGACGCGCGCAAGTGCACCCGCTGCGAGCTCTACAAGTTCGGAACGCAAACGGTGTTTGGCGAAGGGCCGCTCGACGCGTCGATCATGTTCGTCGGCGAGCAGCCCGGGGACCAGGAGGATTTGGCGGGGCGCCCGTTCGTTGGCCCGGCCGGGACGCTGTTCGACGCGGCGTTGGAGAAAGCGGGGATCGACCGCGCGACGGTGTACGTCACCAATGCGGTCAAGCATTTCAAGTTCATCCAGCGCGGCAAGAAGCGGATCCACAACAAGCCCAACGCCGGCGAGATCACCGCTTGCCGCTGGTGGATCGAGCATGAGCGCGAGCTGATCCGCCCGCCGGTCACCGTGGCTCTCGGCGCGACCGCGGCGCACAGCCTGTTCGGCAAGGCGATGCCGATCGGCAAGAACCGCGGCGCGCCGCTCAGCCTCGCCGACGGCGGCGAGTGCTGGATCACCGTCCATCCGAGCTTCCTGCTCCGGATCCCCGAAGAAGATCGCCGGCGCGAGGAGCGCGCCTTGTTCGTGCGTGACCTCAAGCGGATCAAGGCCCGCGCGGCGGAGCTTGCGCGCTAGAAGCGGTAGCCGATGCTCGCCTTCACGGTCCGCGGCGCGCCCGGCGAAATATTGTTGTCGCTGTTGGCGGTCGGGAAATAGTGCGCGCCGAGGAGGTTCTCGAGATTGAGCTGGGCCTCGATCCCGCCCGGTAGCTGGTAGTAGAGGGCGGCATCGACCCGCGCGTAGCCGGGGAGCTTCACGGCATTGCTGATCGACGCATAGCTCTTCGAACGCGCGATCACGCCGAGGCCGGCGCCGATTGTCTTGGTGAAGTCGTAGCGATTCCACAGCGAGAAGCTGTGGCGCGGGACGAGCGGCACCTTGCGGCCGGCAGGCGCAGCGGTCGTGGTTTTGGTGATCTTCGCCTCCTGCAGCGTGTAGCCGGCTGACACCAGCCAGCGGCTGGTGATGCTGCGCTCCAGCCCGAGCTCGAGGCCGCGGCTGCGCTGAGCGCCGGTCAGCACCGTCAGCAGCGTCAGCGGGTCCGTCGCGCGAGTATTGGTGCGGTCGAGCTGATAGACGGCCGCCGTCGCTAGCAGCCCGCCGGGAAGCTGAAGCTTCGCGCCGACTTCATAATTGTCGAACCGCTCGGGCTTCAGCCCCTCGGTCACGTCGGTCAGGCTGCTGAACTGGTCCCCGGACTGCGGCAGGTAAGAGCGGCTGTAGCTCGCATAGAGCGACAGGTCATCGCTCGGCTTGAGGATCAGCCCGAGGCGCGGCGACCACAAATGGTCGCGCCGGCCGAAACGCCCGCCGCCGTTGGCGCGGAAATCGTCAACGTCGATCTTGAAGCTGTCGAACCGCAGGCCCGCGACGATCTCCACCCACGACGCCGGCCGGAGCTGGTCCTGCACATAAAGCGCGGCGACGTTCGCCTTGACGCGGTTGTTCGAGTCGGTCGCCGACGGCGCGAAGATGACGTTCGCGTCAACAGTGGGATCGCTGACCGGAACGCTGTTCGAGCCCACGAAGCTGGCGGTCGTCCGCCGATTGCGCGACTTCTCGCGGCCGAGCTCGAAGCCGAGCAGCAAGGTCTGGTCGATGCCCGCGAGGCGGTTCTCCCACACCAGGTCGGTCTGGCTGAACAGCGTCTTTCGGTCGTTGCGATTGTTGTAGCCCGACAGCGTCACGCGCTGGGTCGCCGGGTTGAAGCTGGCGGGGAAGATGTTCTGGTAGAATTTGTCGTAGTCGCCGAACATCGTCCGGTTCTTGAGGGTCAGCCCCTCGGCGAAGCGGTGCTCGACCGCAAGCGTGGCGAGGTTGACGTTGGCCTTTGCGAAGCTCTTGTCCGGATCGCCGAAGAAAGTTCGGGTGAAGCCGCGGATCGGCTTATTCCCGTTGGCCGGCACGCCGCGGTCGGCGGTGCGGCGGTCGTGGAAATATTCGTACGACAGGTCGACGCGGGTGTCGGGCCCGAGCAGCACTGCCGCGGTCGGGTTGATCCCGTAGCGCTTCAGATCGACGTGCCGCCGAAAGCTGTCGCTGTTCTCGTAAACTCCGTTGAGCCGCACCCCCAACGCATCGGACAGCGGCTGGTCGAGATCGGCGCTGATCCGCCGGCCGCCCCAGCCGTCGCCGGACGCGGTCGCGCGGCGCGCAACGCTGAGGCTCGGGCGCTTGAGGACGCGGTTGACGATCCCGCCGCCGCCGCCGCGCCCGAAGATCATCGCGTTGGGCCCTTTGAGCACCTCGACGCGATCGATGTTGTAGAAGTCACGGAAATACTGGACGTCGTCGCGCACCCCGTCGATGAAGAAGTCCGCGGTGCTCGAATTGCCGCGCAGCACCAGCGTGTCGCGATTGCCTTCGCCCGAGTTGTACGAAGCGCCCGGTACGAACAGCAGCAGGTCGCCGATTGAGCGCAGCTGCTGGTCGGCGATCTGCTGGCTGGACACGATGGTCAGCGCCTGCGGGATGTTGCGGATATCCGTCGCGGTCTTGGTCGCGGTCGTCGTGACCTTCACGCCATAAGGGACCCGCTCTCCGGTGACCACGATCTCCGGTTGGCCCTCGGCGTCGGCTGACGAGTCGGCCGATGCCGCCGGAACGGCAGCAGCATGAACGGGCATCGTGCCGCAAAGCAGGGCGGCGGCGAGCGGGAGCGTGTGCAGGCGGTCCATTCAATCCCCTTTGACTTGTCGGGGGACCGATTATCGTTATTGAAAGTCATTCGCAATAGCAGAATCATCTATTCCGCTGCGAGGAGG
>DATENV010000069.1:0-4673 GCA_035274805.1 Sphingomicrobium sp.
GATCGTCCTCGTCATGGGCTATTTGATCACCAACAGCGTCTTCGGCCCGAAGATCGAATATCGCGAAACCATCGCCCGCTGGGAGCCGCTGGGCACCGGCGCGCTTCAGGAAGCGACGCGCTACTGGACGCAAAGCGAGCTTAACAGCCGCCTCGTCGAGCTGAGCGGCACGATGCTGTTCAACCGCGCATGGGCCGTGGTGCTGGGCCTGCTGTTCCTCGGGCTGACTCTGTGGCGGTTCTCGATGACCGAGCGCGCCCCGTCACGCCGCAAGTTGCGGCGGCTGGCGAAGCGCCAGGCGCGTGAGGCGAGCCTGGCCGCCGCTCCGGCCACGCTAGGCGGGGACCGCGTCGTCATGCGCGAGGCCAGGCCGTCGCGCACCGAGCAATTCCTGTCCCGGCTGCGGGTGGAGGTTCAGCAGGTGCTGACCAGCCCGGGGCTGATCCTGCTCACGCTGCTCGCGATCACTTTCACCGGCATCATCCTGTGGGTTACGCAGTCGACCTACGGCACGTCCGATCATCCGACCGTCGCCTCGACCGTCCAGGGCGTCAACGGCGGCTCGGCGATCTTCCTGCTGATGATCGCGGCCTTCTACGGCGGCGAGCTCGTGTGGCGCGAGCGCGACCGCAAGATGAATGAGATCATCGATTCGACGGCGGTCCCGAGCTGGGTGATGACGATCCCCAAGATCCTCGCGATCTTCCTCATCCTGCTGATCGTCAACCTCGCCGCGGCGCTGACCGGCGTCGCCTATCAGCTGATCGAGGGCGGACGAACGCTCGGCCTCGGGCCCTTGCTGTCGTGGTTCGTGCTTCCCGCCGCGCTGGACGGGCTCCAGATCGCGATCCTCGCCGTCATGTTCCAGGTGCTCAGCCCCAACAAATATGTCGGCTGGGGGCTGCTGTTCGTCTGGTTCGTCGCCGGCATCTTCCTGTCGAACATGGGTTGGTCGAACCCGCTCTACACTTATGGGCGCAATCCCAGCGTCCCCCTCAGCGACTTCAACGGCCAGGGTAGCTTTTGGATCGGGGCGACGGTGTTCCGCACCTACTGGCTGCTGTTCGGCGTGATCCTGATCGTCCTCGCCCACCTGTTGTGGCCGCGCGGGACCGACCTTGGCCTGCGTGTGCGGCTGCGGCGGATGCGCCGTCATGCCACCGCCGCGCCCCTCGCGATCGCCGGCATCGCCGCCGTCGCGATGGCGGCAACCGGTGTCTACGGCTATCACAACATCAAGCAGCTCAACCGCTACGAGACGTCCGACGACGTCGAAAAGTACCGGGCGGACTATGAGAAGAAATATCTGAAGTACGAGAAGCTGCCGCAGCCCTCGATCGCCCACGTCAAGCTCGACGTCCAGCTCTTCCCGAAGGACCGCCGCCTCACGGCCAACGGCAGCTATGACCTGGTCAACAAGACCGACGCGCCGATCCGCGACGTGCATGTTCGCCAGGGGGACCGCGACACCAGCTTCGCGCGTATCGAGCTCAGCGGGGCCCGGCTCATCTCCTACGACAAGAAGTTCGCCTATCGCATCTATCGCTTCGACAAACCGCTGGCGCCGGGCGCGCATGCGGTGCTGTCGTTCAACTCGCAGCTTTGGCGTCGCGGTTTTCCGGCGGGCAGGCCGGCGACCGACGTGATCGAAAACGGCACCTTCGCGAACAATTTCGACTTCGCGCCGATCATCGGCATGAACCGCAACAACCTGCTCACCGACCGTGCCAAGCGGCGCCGCCAGGGGCTGCCGCCGGAGCTTCGGCCGGCGAAGCTCGAGGATCTGTCAGCGACCGGCCGCAATTATATCGGCAGCGACTGGACGACGTCGGACATCACGCTGACGACCGACGCCGGCCAGACGCCGATCGCGCCGGGCAACCGCGTGTCGGACGTGACTCGCAACGGCCGGCGGACCGCGCATTTCATCAGCGGCGCGCCGATCCTGAACTTCTTCTCGATCCAGTCGGCCGACTATCAGGTCGCCAGGCGCAACCACAACGGCCTCCAGCTCGAAGTCTATTATCACCGGGGCCACGACTGGAACGTGCCCAAGATGCTGACAGCGATGGCCACCGCGCTCGACTACTACCGCGCGCACTTCGGGCCCTATCAGTTCAATTACGCGCGGATCATCGAATTTCCGGGCTACGCCAGCTTCGCTCAGGCGTTCGCCGGGACCATGCCTTATTCGGAATCGATCGGGTTCAACGCCAACACCGACGACCCGGAGAAGATCGACTTCACGACCTATGTCGTCGCTCACGAGATGGCGCACCAATATTGGGCGCACCAGGTGATCGGTGCCGACATGCAGGGCGGAACGATGACCAGCGAGACGCTGGCGCAATATTCGGCGCTGATGGTCATGAAGCACCTCTACGGGCCCGACAAGATCCGCCGCTTCCTCAAGTACGAGCTCGATAATTACCTGCGGAGCCGGCAGGGCGAGGTGGTCGAGGAAGTCCCGCTCGAGCGGGTCGAGAACCAGCCCTACATCCACTACCGCAAGGGCGCCGTCGCCATGTACCTGCTGCAGGAGCGGCTGGGCGAGGACGCGGTCAACCGCGCGCTGGCCCGGTTCGTTGACCGCTTCCGCTTCAAGGGCGCGCCCTACGAGCGCTCGGTCGACCTGATCGACGAGTTCCGCAAGGAAGCGAAGACGCCCGAGCAACAGCAGCTGATCACCGACCTGTTCGAGAAGATCACGCTCTACGACCTCAAGGTCGCCGATGCGTCGACGCGGCGCGACGGCAACGGTTGGACCACCACCCTCACCGTCAGCGCGAACAAGTATTACGCGAGCGGCAAGGGCAAGGAGGCCAAGGCCAAGCTCGCCGAGCCGATCGAGGTGGGACTGTTCACCGCCCGGCCGGGCATCGGCGCTTTCTCGGCCAGGGACGTGATCGTGATGGAACGCCGGCCGCTCGCCAGCGGCACCCAGAAGATCGTCCTGCACAGCAAGGCCAAGCCAAGCTTCGCCGGCGTCGACCCCTATAATTTCTACATCGACCGCAACAGCGACGACAATGTGAAGGACATCACGGCGAGTTGAGCAGCGTCTGTGTTAAATGGTCGCGCGAGTTATTGACATGTTTGTCAGCAGGTGGAAGCCTGCCGCGATGTTCCGTTACACCGTCGCGATCGATCCCGCCGACATTGACCACATGGGTCATGTCAACAATGCCGCCTACCTCAAATGGGTGCAGGACGCCGTCGTCGATTATTGGAGCAGCGTCGCGCCGCCGGGCGCCGTCGCGCAGCACCTGTGGGTCGCGCTCAAGCATGAGATCACCTACCTCAAGCCGACCTTCCTCCAGGACAATGTCGTCGCGGAAGTCATCGCCGAGAAGGTCGAGGGCGCGCGCGCCTTCTTCCGCACCGTCCTCAAGCGCGGCGACGACGTGCTGAGCGAGATTTCGAGCTGCTGGTGCTGCCTCGACGCGGCGAGCCTGCGCCCTGCCCGACTCGCCCGCGACATCGTCGCACGGTTCTTGCCGCCCTCAGCTTAGGCCGAGCATCCATTCCGCCATCGCGTCGAGCGCTTCGGCCTCGGCCTCTGCGGCGGTGCGACCGCTCTTCGCCGGCACCTTGAGGCTGTGGTCGGCGTGCGCGACGAGGTGCAGCGTGGCGCGCTCGCCAAGGCCAGCCACCACCGGCCTCAAGAGGTCCAGCTCGGCCAGCGCGTCGCGCTCGCCGGACACGAACAGCATCGGCACCTCGACCCGCGACAGATGCTCGGCGCGCTCGGTGCCCGGCTTGCCTGCGGGATGCAGCGGAAATCCGAGGAAGGCGAGCCCGCGCACGCCCGGCAGCGGCGAATCCGCCTGCGCCTGTGAGGTCATCCGGCCGCCGAACGATCGCCCGCCTGCGAACAAAGGCAGGTCCGGCGCCAGCCTCGCCGCCTCGGCCGCCGCGGCGCGCACCGCCGCATGCGCAATCCGTGGCGGATCGGGCCGCCTCGACCCCTTCTCCATGTAAGGGAACTGGTATCGCAGCGTCGCGATCCCGCGCGCCGCCAGCCCTTGCGCGTTCGATTCCATCGCCTTGTGCGTCATGCCGGCGCCCGCCCCGTGCGCGAACACATACAGCACCTTCGCGTCGGCCGGGCGGATCAGCAGCGCTGAGACGCAGTCATCGCCGACCGGGATGCGCAGCGCCTCCATCAGGCCGCGGCGGGCTTGGCCTCCGCGTCCCACCGCGCGGTCAGCGCGCGCGCGGCGTCGACGTCGGGCGGGAAGTCGACCTCGCCCCATTCCTCGCCCTGGATGTCGAGCGTCCACACCTCGCTGCTCTGCGCAAGATGATGGATGACGCGCAAATACCAGATCGTCGTCCCCTCGGGCGTCCGCAGCGCCCGCTCGATCGCCTCGCGGAACTGCTCGGCGCCCCCCGCACGGAACGCGAGCAGCCCGATCGACTCGGCATTGACGGTCGAAAGATCGAGCCGCTTGCCGATCGCCTTGAGCCGCCCGCCGTCCTCGACGACCTTCATGTCGTCTTCGTCGTAACTGTCCTTGCGGTCGATGGTGACGCAGATGCCGCCGCGGCCGTTCCCCACCACGCGCGCCATCAGCGAACGCGAAACCAGCGTGTCGCCGTTCCACACCAGGCAATCGCCAGTGAGCTCCTCGCGCGCCATGAACAAGGAGCCGGTATTGTCGGCGACCTTA
>DATENV010000070.1:0-2611 GCA_035274805.1 Sphingomicrobium sp.
GGCTGGCCTCCAGCCTTAGCCCGCGAGCCTCGGCCACGGCGGCGAAATCCTCGACCCGCCGCAGACCCCAGGCGGGATCGCGCCGCCTGAGGTCGGCATCGAAGTCGAGGTTGCTCGGCGCCGTCGGCACGCCGTCCTTCAGCCACGGCCCGTAGAGGATCAGCGGCGACCCCGCTGCCAGGAGCCGCGCCGCGCCATCGAGCAGCCCGAGCGCCGCCGCCCACGGGCTGATGTGGACCATGTTGATGCTGAGCACCGCGTCGGCGCGTTCGACCGGCCAGTCGGTCGAGGCGGCATCGAGCGCGAGCGGGGCGCGGAGGTTAGGTAGACCCGCTTTCGCGCGCCATGCGGCGATCGACGCCAGCGCATCGGCATGGAGGTCGCTCGGCTGCCAGTCGAGCTCCGGGAACCGCTCCGCGAAATAGGCCGCGTGCTCGCCGGTGCCGCTGGCGATTTCGAGGACCGTGCCCCGCGCGGGTAGCCATTCGGCGAGCACCGCCGCGATCGGCTCGCGATTCCTGAGCGCCGCCGGCGCCGAGCGCCGGATTCCGGCGGCGGGCGCCTCGTAGAAGCGCCGCTCGTCGCTCATTCCGCCGCCTGCGCGGGCTCCGGTTCGCGGTAGGTCAGTACAGGCTTGCGCGCCGCCAGCGTCTCGTCGAGCCGCCGCCGCGGCGCATGGACGGGCGATGCCTTGAGGGTCGGGTCGCCGGCCTTCGCGCGCTCAGCGATCGACCGCACGGCCATGATGAACTGGTCGAGGCTCGCCTTCGACTCGGTTTCGGTCGGCTCGATCAGCATCGCGCCGTGGACCACCAGCGGGAAATACATCGTCATCGGGTGGAAGCCTTCGTCGATCAGCGCCTTGGCGAGATCGATCGTGCTGACCCCTTCCGCGAACCCGCGGTCGGAGAAAATGGCTTCGTGCATGCACGGCCCGCTGCCCGCGAACGGTGCATTGAGCACGTCCTCGAGGCTCCGGAGGACGTAATTCGCGTTGAGGACCGCATCCTCGGCCACCTGCTTCAGGCCGTCGGCACCGTGGCTGAGGATGTACGCGAGCGCGCGGGTGAACATGCCCGTCTGGCCGTGGAACGCGACCATCCGCCCGAAGGCATTGGGATGCTCGTCGGCGGCATGTTCTTCCTCCACCAGCTTGTAGCTGCCATCTGGGTATTTCGCGGCGAACGGCAGGGGTCCGTACGGTGCAAGCGCCTCCGACAGGACCACCGGTCCCGATCCGGGCCCGCCGCCACCGTGGGGTGTCGAAAAGGTCTTGTGGAGGTTGATATGCATCGCGTCGATGCCGAGGTCGCCGGGGCGCACCTTGCCGACGATCGCGTTGAAGTTCGCGCCGTCGCAATAGACGAATGCGCCCGCGGCATGCACCGCATCGCTGATCGCTTTCATGTCGGGCTCGAACAGCCCGCAGGTGTTGGGGTTGGTGATCATCACCGCGGCGACGTCGGGCCCCAGCCGCGACTTCAAGGCGTCGAGGTCGACGCGCCCGGCGGCATTCGCCGGGATATTCTCGACCCGATAGCCGGCAAAGGCCGCCGTCGCCGGGTTGGTCCCGTGCGCGCTTTCGGGGACCAGCACGACCTCGCGCTTGTCGCCGCGCCCCTCGAGCGCGGCCCGGATGCACAGCAGGCCGCACAGCTCGCCATGCGCGCCGGCCTTGGGGCTCATCGCGACGCCGTGCATGCCGGTGAGGTCGAGCAGCCAGAAGGCGAGCTCGTTGATCACCTGCAGCGCGCCCTGGACCGTCTCCTGCGGCTGCAGCGGATGGACGTCGGCAAAGCCCGGCAGCCGCGCGACCTTCTCGTTGAGCCTCGGGTTGTGCTTCATCGTGCACGAGCCGAGCGGGAACAGGCCGAGGTCGATCGCATAATTCTGGCGCGACAGGCGCGTGTAGTGGCGCACCATCTCGGGCTCGCTGAGCCCGGCAAGGCCGATCGGCCGCGAGCGTTCGAGGCCGGCCAATTTCCCCTCCCTGCCTAGGGATGGGTTAGGGGTGGGTGGCGCAGCTGAGGGCTCGATGCCCGAAGCGGAGCTGCGCTCCGCACCCACCCCCGACCCCTCCCTCCCAGGAAGGGGAGAAAAATCCACGCCGGTCTGCTCGGTCGAACCGATCTCGAAGATCAGCGGCTCTTCGAGCATCAGCGCGCGGTTGCCCGTCACGGTCCGCGCTTCACCCTGCTCGTTGGCCGGCGTGGAAGGCCGCCAGCCCGAAGGATTGACGGTCATTGGATCACCTCCTTCAGCGCGGCTTCCAGGGCGGCGATATCCTGTGCGGTCGCAGTCTCGGTCACGGCGACGACCAGCCCGTTCTCAAGCCCCTCGGCGCCGGGATAGAGACGTCCCAGCGAGACGCCGCCAAGCACGCCGCGCTCGACCATGGCGTGAACCGCCGGCCGCGCTTCGACCGGCAGTTTCAGCGTGAATTCGTTGAAGAAGCTGTCGTTGACGACGCTCACCCCCGGGACCGACGCCAACCGATCCGCCGCCTCGCACGCGCGCGCGTGATTCAAGGAAGCGAGCTGCCGCAGCCCCTTTTCGCCAAGCAACGTCAGGTGCGCGGTGTAGGCGAGAGCGCATAGTACCGAGCTGGTGC
>DATENV010000071.1:0-3461 GCA_035274805.1 Sphingomicrobium sp.
TCTGGCGATTGCTTCGCGAAAGCTTCGCTGATCAGAATTTCCGGAAGCAGGTCCCGGTCAGACATTACATCGCTGACTTCGCCAGCCACCGAGCCAAGCTGGTCATCGAGGTCGATGGAGGTCAGCACAATGCCGCGGTCGACGAAGTACGAACGAGCCTGATTCAACGTGAAGGCTATCGCGTTATCCGGTTTTGGAACCATGACGTACTCCGCAATCCCGATGGTGTGTGGACGGTGATCGAGGCCGCGTTGCACGACCGTCACCCCACCCCTGTCCCCTCCCCATCAAGGGGAGGGGGGAAATTGGAGCGTTCTCCCCATCAAGGGGAGGGGGTTTGATGCCCCGAAAGCGCCTCGCCGGGCTGCCCAGCCGCAAGCAGATCCTCGACTTCATCGCCTCGTCCGACCAGCCGGCGGGCAAGCGCGAGATCGCTCGCGCGTTCGGGCTGTCGGGGCAGGACAAGATCGACCTCAAGCGACTGCTCAAGGACATGGCCGACGAAGGGCTGATCGACTCATCGCCCGGCCGCGCGTTCCACCAGGCCGGCGGGGTGCCCAAGGTCACGGTGCTGCGGGTGCAGGCAGTGGACGACGGCGGCGGTGTCTGGGCGGTGCCCGAGCAATGGCATGCCGAGACGCCGGCGCCGAGGCTGCGGATCATGGAGCGCGGGCGCCGCGGCGCACTCGGCATCGGCGACCGCGTGCTCGCCCGCACCGAAGCGAAGGGCCAGGGCTTCGTCGCTCACCCGATGAAGAAGCTCGAGCGCTCGGCCGAGCTGGTGCTGGGCGTGGTCAAGCGGGAAGGCTCGCGCTTCTGGCTGTCGCCGGTCGACAAGAAAGAACGCCGTGAGCTTGCGATCGCCGAGCTGAATGACGCTGAAGTGGGCGACCTCGTGCTGTGCGAGGTGGCCGGTCGCCCGCCTCGGGCCAGCGCGCGCGTCGATGCCCTGCTCGGCGACCCGTTCGCGCCGCGCAGCTTCTCGCTGATCGCGATCCACAAACACGGGCTGCGGCACGAGTTCGAGAGGCAAGCGATCGACGAAGCGCATCGCGTGTCGAGGCAGCCGCTCGGCGAGCGGGAGGACCTGACGCACTTGCCAATCGTCGCCATCGACCCCGAGGACGCGCGCGATCATGACGACGCGATCTGGGCGGAAGGCGACGGGGAGGGGGGTTGGAATGCAGTCGTCGCCATCGCCGACGTGAGCTTCTACGTCCGGCCCGGATCCGAGCTCGACCGCGAGGCGCGGGCGCGCGGCAACAGCGTCTATTTCCCGGATCGCGTGGTACCGATGCTGCCCGAGGAATTGTCGGCGGACATCTGCTCGCTGAAGGAAGGCCAGGACCGGGCGGCGATGGCCTGCCACCTGAAGATCGATCGCGAGGGCAACCTCAAGAGTTGGCGTTTCACGCGGGCCAAGGTCCGGATCGCCGCCAACATCGCCTACGAGGACGCGCAGGCGGCGATCGATGCGGCGGGCGAGGAGCGCATCGAGGTCAGCTCGCCGACCTGCTCGATGCCGCCGGTAGAAGGACGCGTGCCGCGCGAGCTGGTCGAGCAATCGTTGAAGCCGTTGTGGGCCTGTTGGCGCGCGCTGTTCGCTGCCCGGCAGAAGCGCGATCCGCTCGAGCTCGATCTGCCCGAACGGCGCGTGATGCTCGACGAAAAGGGCCGGATCATGTCGATCGCTCCGCGCGACCGGCTCGACGCGCATCGGCTGGTCGAGGACTTCATGATCGCCGCCAACGTCGCTGCCGCCCGCGCCCTGGAAGCGAAGAAGGCGCCGGTGATGTACCGCGTCCACGAGCCCCCGAGCCGCGAGAAACTCGTCGCGCTGAAGGACTACCTGGCGACGTTCGGGATCGAGTTCGCGCTCGGCCAGGTCATCAAGCCCGGCACGTTCAATCGGATCATCGAGCGGCTTGGCGATGCCCCAAATGCACACAGCGCGCGCGAGGAGATCATGGAGCAATTGCTGCGCACTCAGATGCAGGCGCGGTACGGGCCCGAGCGGCTGGGCCATTTCGGGCTGGCGCTGGCGACCTATGCGCACTTCACCTCGCCGTTCCGCCGCTATGCCGACCTGCTGGTCCACCGCGCGCTGGTCAGCGCCTACGGGCTCGGCGAGGGTGGCCTGCCGCCGGGCGAGGACGAACGTTTCGAGCAGATCGGCCAGCAGATCTCGATGCTCGAGCGGCGGGCGATGGAGGCCGAGCGCGACACCGTCGACCGCTATGTCGCGGCGTTCCTCGCCGACCAGGTCGGCCAGCTGGTCGAATGCCGGATCACCGGGGTCCAGCCGTTCGGCTTCTTCGCGGCGGTCGAGGATCTGGGCGGCGACGGGCTGCTGTTCGCCAAGGACCTCGGGCGCGAATATTTCCGCTACGACGAAGCGGCGCGGACGCTGGTCGGCGACGAGACGGGTGAAACCTATCGGGTCGGCCAACGCCTCACCCTCAGGCTCGCAGAGGCAAACCCGGTGTCGGGCTCGCTGCGCTTCGAGCTGCCCGAGGGAAGCTATGGCGGCGCTGCTCCGGCCCGCCGCGACCGCGTCCGCGGCGGCGGCCAGCGCGGCCGCCCGGCCAACATCCGCCACAGCAATCGCAAGCGCCGCTGAGCCTCGCTTCCGCAACTTTCCACGGCCACGCGGATTGGGCGTCTGGAGAGGAGGTTCGCATGGCCTACAAGATCGCGATCATCGTCGGCAGCCTTCGCGAAGGCAGCATCAACCGCAAGGTGGCGCGGTCGATCTGCGGCCTGCGCGACGACAACCTCGACTGCTCGATGATCGAGATCGGGGATTTGCCGCTCTACAGCCAGGACTATGACGCCAATCCGCCCGGGCAATATGTGCGGTTCCGCCAGCAGATCGCGGCGGCCGATGGCGTGCTGTTCTGCAGCCCGGAGTACAACCGCGGCATACCAGGCGTGCTCAAGAACGCGATCGACGTGGGCTCGCGGCCTTATGGGCAAAGCGTGTTCGACAAGAAGCCCGCGGCGATCGTGACCGCGTCACCCGGAAGCATCGGCGGCTTCGGCGCCAATCACCAGATCCGCCAGGCGTGCGTGTTCCTCAACATGCCGGTGATGCAGCAGCCCGAGGCCTATCTCGGCCATGTCAGCGGCGACAGCTTCGACGACAGCGGGTGCCTCAAGGAAGGGCCGCTGAAGGAGCTGATCACGGCGCTGGCGCATGCGTTCCACGATTGGGTGGACATGATCCACCGCTCGCGCCAGCTGCTTGCCGAGGATTCGGCGCATGCCAGCCGGCAGCAGCAAAATGAACCGGCCTGACTCACGCAACTACTGAAGCGTAAAGCGGCTTTTAGGGGAGTAGCAAATGGAATTCGCCTGGCTCTCACTTTGGCAACCACAGTTGCGCGCCCTTTTGCGCATCGTCACGGCGCTGCTTTATCTCCAGCATCCGTTCATCAAGTTGTTCGGCTTTCCGCCAGGGG
>DATENV010000072.1:0-2618 GCA_035274805.1 Sphingomicrobium sp.
GAGGCGAGCGGGGTGCGCATCCGCCGCATCAGCGTCGACAGGAACGGCCCGTTGGCTGCGCCCCAGGCTTCGGCGGTGACGCCGGCCGCTTCGGGCGCAATGCTGCCGACCGTCCAGGGATCCCGCCGCGCCCAGCCGGGATATTCGACCGGCGGCTCCGGCGGCGGCAGGTTGATCGCCGAGACTTCCTCGACCGCACTTTCGTCCGCGGGTCCGTCCGACGGAGCCGGGCCCGGCAACGTCGCGGGGGCGGGCGCCGGCGTCTGCGCTGTTGGCGCGGGTTGGGGCGCCGCCGGCTGCTGAGCGATCGCCGGAAGCGCGAGAACTGCAGCCGCGGACGCGGTCAGAAGCAGCTTATTGCGCATTGCCTCCCGCTGCCGCCCCTTGAGGAACGGCGACTTCGATCGGGTGCGTCGGTTGCTCCTTGGGCAGGGTCGAGAGGAAGAAGAGCGCGGAAACAACGAGCACAATGACAACAATGAAAACTATCATTCGGGGCATGGTCGCGGCTTTTGCCGAGCGCGGAAGCCGCTGTATAGCCCCCTGAGCAATGGATTTAGACAAGCGTCTCGACCGCCCGGTGGTGCTGGTCGGGCTGATGGGGGTCGGAAAATCGACGGTCGGGCGGCGCCTGGCCAAGCGCCTCGGCTTGTCCTTCGTCGACAGCGATGCGGCGATCGAAGACGCGTCGGGCTTCCCCGCCGCCGAGGTGTTCGAACGCTATGGCGAACGCGACTTCCGCGACGGCGAGCGGCGCCTGGTCGCCCGCCTGGTCGAAGGCGAAGTGCGGGTGATCGCGACCGGCGGCGGCGCCTATGTCGATCCCACGACCCGCAAGCTTCTGAACGAACGGGCGATCACCATCTGGCTCGATGCGCCGGTCGACATCCTCGCGGAGCGCACGTCGCGGCGCGATACGCGCGCCCAACTGCGCAATGGCGATCCCAAGGCCGTTCTGGAGAAATTGTCCGAGGAACGACGCCCCTCCTACGAGGAGGCGCACATCCACGTGAAAAGCGGCGACGGCGCGCATAAGGACGTCGTCGACGCGATCATTCAGGCGCTGGAAGAATATCTGGAACCGCGCGGGACTTAGGCTGCGGTGCCGCTTCCTCGTCCGGCAGCGCGCGGTCGGGCGTGAAGGCTCTCTCCCATCCCGCCTTGATATCGCCTGACGTCGCCTGCCGCTCGAGCCGCTCGCAGTCGCGCGACCGATATTCGCGCTCGACGCGGTCGATTTCCGGCGCCGGGATGCCGTTTGCCTTCAGCGCCGCCCGGCCCATCGCCACCGCGCTTTCGAACAGCTCGCGCTCGGCAAAGGCGAGGTCGAGCTTGTCGAGCTCGATGAGGTGCAGACGATCGTAGGCGCGGACCATCACCGCCGCCTGGGGAAAGGCCTCGAGCACCGGGCGCAAGGCGTCCGCGGTCAGCTCGCCGTCCTTATTGTCGTTGCAGAAGGCGATCACCCGCGCGGTCTCGGCGCCCGCCGCCCGGAGTAGGTCGAGCCTAACCCCGTCACCATAATAAACCTTGGTGCCGAACTCGCCGGCAAGCTCGATCTGCCCGGGCTTCTTGTCGATCAGGGTGACGCCGATGCGCTTGGCCATCATCATCTGCGCGACCGTCTGGCCAAAGCGGCCGTAGCCGACGACGATCGCGCTGGTCTCCGGCGATAGCTCGGGGCCGTCGAGGTCGTCGCGCCGGACTTCGCGCCGCTCGAGGAAATCGATGAAGCGCATCAGGAACGGCGTGGTGGCCATCGAGAGCGTGACGACCGCACCGAACAAGGACGCGGCTTCGGGCGCGATCAGCCGCGCGGCCGTCCCCTGCGCGAACAGCACAAACCCGAATTCGCCGGCCTGGCTCAGCAGCAGGCCGAGGCGGATGCTCTGCGGCCAGCTGCCCCTGAAACCGCGGCTGATCAGGCTAATCAGGACAGTTTTGGTGGCGATGACCGCGGCCGCGATACCGACAACGAACACGGGCCGCTCGGCGATGATCCGGAGGTCGAGCAGCATCCCGACCGACAGGAAGAAAAGCCCCAGCAGGATCGAGCGGAACGGCTCGACGTCGCTCTCGAGCTCGTGCCGGTAAGGCGATTCGGCGAGCATGACGCCGGCGACGAACGCCCCGAGCGGCACCGAGAGGTGCAGGCTCTGCATCACCGCCGACGCGCCGACCACGGTGAACAGGCCGGCGACGACGAACAGCTCGCGCTCGCCGAGCCGCCCGACCAGCCTAAACAAGGGATTGAGCAGGAAATGGCCGACGATCACGAGGCCGATCACCGCCAGCAGTGTGTAGAGCGCCAGCATGCCGCCAACCGGCGCGGTCGGATCGGGCGGCGTCCGCGACATCGCGGCGATGATCGTAATCATCGGGACGATCGCGAGGTCCTGGAACAGCAGGATCGAAAAGGCGCGCTCACCCTGCGGCGTGTTGAGATCATTGTCGGCGCGGAGCATCGGCAGCACCTGGGCGGTCGACGACAGGCCGAGCGGAAGGCCGATCGCCAGCGCCGCCTGGGCAGAAATGCCGAGCGCGGCGTAGAGCAAGCCGCTGATCGCGAGGCCGCACAGCACCACCTGCAACAGCCCGAGCCCGAAAATGTCGCGCCT
>DATENV010000073.1:0-2459 GCA_035274805.1 Sphingomicrobium sp.
GGAAGATAATCCGCGATCGCCCGTCCGGTCGTTTCAATTATTTGCTCTCGCGAGTCGACCGCGGCGCTGGCGTCCTGCCCGACCTTGGTCCCGCCGATCGAGCTCGCGGCCATCAGCCCGACCGCGGCGATCACCGACACGCCCGCCATGAGCACCAGCGTGCGTCGCAGCAGCCGCGTCGGTTTCATCAGAATTAGCGCACTCGCCGCGACCACCGGAACCGCCAATGCAAAGCCGGCGATCGACCCGTTCAGCGCGATCCCGACGATCAGCAGAAGCGCGAGCCCGGCGAGCACAGCGAGAAGCGCCGAATAACGCTGGATATTCCTGGTCTTGCCCGCCGCGGCGACGGCCGCCGCGAACGGCAGGGCAATCACCAGCAGGCTCGCCATGTGATTGGCATTGGCGAAGAATCCGACGCCCGCGCCGATATTGGTGTCGCGATACAGGTACCAGGGCGAGGTCGAATCGCGGCTGACGACCTGCAAGGCTCCAAGGAGGATGCCGGCGACCGTCCCGGTCAGCAGCGCGGCAGCGAGCCAGCTCGGGCGATAGGCGCGCAAGCGAACAATCGCGCAAAACATCGCCAGCGGTGGGATCATGCACAGCAATGCGGCTAGCGAAGCATAAGGCGTTAGAGAGACCGGAAGTGACGGCGGCGCCTGACCGAGCAACTCGTAGCCTTCAGCGATCCTCGCGCGGGCGCCGTGCGCCCAGAAGGACGGCGGAAGCGGCACCGCCTGAACGGCGACGACGGCGACCGCAGCCATTGCCAGCAGCAGCAAGGGCCTCGCTTCGCGCGGCAAGGCCTCGACGGGGGGGAACGCGGCGGCCCAGGCGATAATCACCAGCCCGGCCACCTGCAGAAGCGCATTCTGCCAGATGCCCTGCGCGCTGCCGCCGAGAAGCAGGCAGGCGAGCAGATAGAGCGGCGCAACCGCGCTTCGGGTCGCGCTAGGCACCGGCCATCCTTTCGAGCTTCAGGCCGCCGATCGTTTCATCCACCTGCTGCGAAATGTCGCCCGACGACCCCGAAAGCTTGAGCCATTGCGCGGGGCAGCCCGCAGGGACGTTGAAGCTCCAGCCCCGCGACGCCGCGGCTTCCAGGGTCACCGACGCGATCGGCGCCGGCGCCTTGTCGCACCAGATCGACCAGTTGAGGCTCCGGGCGCGGGCCCGATCGCCGATCAGTTGCATCGTGAGCCGGTACGGCCCCGGCTTGAGCAGCAGGAGCTGGGTCGCGAGAATCCCGTCTTCCTGACCATAAAACAAGATGTGCAGCCGCCCTCCCGGCTGGCGCTCGGCAAGGCCAACCGCGGATGAGGTCAGCGACCAGTTGAATGGCGGCGGCGCGACTTTGTCGGTGAACCGCGCGTCATGGATCGGCTCGTCAATCCGGGCACCGCTTGCTTTCGCCCAGATCGCGCGCGCCTTGGCATATTGTCCCGCCTCGGTCAGGGTAGCCAGCAACGGTGCAAGCCATTGCGCTTGCGACGGCTTGGCGTTCGAATCGGCAAGCGCGAGCACCGCGGGGACGGTCGCAATGTTCGATGCCAAGGCGTTGAGCGCAGGCCCGGCAAGCTCCGGGTTGCGCTTGAATACTTTCCTCAGGACCGGCCAGTTCGCGGAGTTTGCCGCGAACGCCGCGATATACGGTCCTGCCGTCGTCGCGCCATTGGGCGACAGGCGGGCCAGTGCCGCAATCTGGCTGAGCCCGCGCCCGATATCCCCCTCGCGGACGTAGTGATCCGCGAGGAAGTAGGCCGCGGGAAGCGAACGCGGGTCGCGCCACTGCGCCGCTTCGAACGCGCGCTCGGCCAGCGCGCCGTTGCCGGCAAGCTGCGCCTGCACCCCTCGCACGAGGAACGGCTCCGGTGCCAGCGGGTCCTTGGTCGCAGCATCGCCGACCATTGCGAAGGCCGACGGCGGAATTGGCCGGCGGTCTCGCGCGGCCCGGGCGATCTCGGTCATCGCCAATGAGATTTCGGCAGCCGGATGGGTTCGCCAAATGCCTGCCGCTTCTGCGGGTGAGGATTGCGCGAGCATCATGACCGCCGCATTCCTGACGACTATCGCCACCAGCAGCGCAGCCGCGATGAGGACCAACGCCCGCCTCACGATCATTCGCCGGCTTCCTGCTGAAGTGTCAGGCCTCGGCCTTAGCCGGAGTCTTGCGGCCGTCGTCCTCGTCGTGCGGAATCATCAGGATTTCCGTCTTCTTGATCCGACCCTTGGCGCCATAGCCATAACCGTAGCCATAGCCATAGCCATAGCGGCCGTAGCCGCCAGAGCTTTCCTCCGACTTGGTCAAGGTTGCCCCGAGGATCCGCGTGCCCGTGGCTTCCAGGCGGTTCAGGGCTTCGATCGCGGCGCGGGTGCGGGTCTTGCCGCTTTCGATCACGAACAACGCGCTTCCGGCGGCCGCGGCCAGCAGCGGCGCGTCGGCCAGGCCCCGCGTC
>DATENV010000074.1:0-2010 GCA_035274805.1 Sphingomicrobium sp.
CAAGCCGTGCCGGTCCTTCCATCGGGCGGCGAACCGCACGCGGAGGACTTGAGATTGACCCCGCAGGGCTACAGAATCGTCGCCTCGGCAGCATCGAAATACGACCTGCCACCGAAGTCGCCACTCCTCGTTCGCGATTGAAAGCTGCGATTTAGCTCGTCAGTCGAGCAACTCGTAAGCCGGGAGCGTCAGGAACTCGACCAGGTCATCCGCCACGATCATGTTGTGCATCAGCCGCGCGGCTTCGGCGATGTTGGGGACCTCGGCGAGCAGGCCGACCTCCTCGTCGAACCATTGCTCGAACAGGTCGAGGGTGAAGGCGCGGCCGTCGTCGAGCGGCGCCTCGAACTTCAGCCATTGCCATAGCTGCGTGCGGCAGATCTCGGCCGTCGCCGCATCCTCCATCAGATTGTAGAGTGGCACCGCGCCTTTGCCATCGAGCCAGGCGGCGAGATACTGGACGCCGACGCGGATGTTCTCGCGCGCGCCCGCTTCGGTCCGCGCGCCCTCGTGCAGCTGCAGCATCTCGTCGCGGCCTGGGACATGTTCGGGCATCTTCGACAGCTGGTTCGGCGCGACCGGAGCGAACTCCGCCGCCGCGACCGGCACCAGCGCGGGGTGCGCGACCCAGGTGCCGTCATGGCCGTTGCCGACCTCGCGCAGCTTGTCCGCGCGGACCCTTTCCAGAGCCGCGCGGTTCTTCTCCTCGTCGCCCTTCACCGGGATGAAGGCCGACATTCCGCCCATCGCGAAGGCGCCGCGCCGGTGACAGGTCGCGACCAGCCGCAGCGAATAAGCGGCGAGGAAGGCTTGATCCATGGTCATCAAGGCGCGGTCCGGAGTCAGCCGGTCGGGCGAGCGGCCGCAGCGCTTGATGGTGGAGAAGATGTAATCCCAGCGGCCGCAGTTGAGGCCGACGATATTCTCTTTGAGCGCATAGAGGATCTCGTCCATCTCGAACGCCGCGGGCAGAGTCTCGATCAGCACGGTCGCCTTGATCGTCCCGCGCTCGAGCCGCAGCTTGGCTTCGGCGAAGGCGAAGATGTCGCTCCACAGCGCGGCTTCCTGATGGCTCTCGAGCTTGGGCAGGTAGAAATAGGGCCCTGAGCCTTGGGACAGCGCCGGCCGCGCGTTGTGCCAGAGGTATAGCGCGAAATCGAACAGCCCGCCGGCGACCTCTTCGCCGTTCACCGTCACATGCTGTTCGGGGAGGTGCCAGCCGCGCGGGCGCACCATCAGCACCGCCGGATTGTCGCCAACCTGATATTGCTTGCCGCTGTCGGGATCGCTGTAGTCGAGCCGCCCCCGCCAATAGTCGCGCAGGTTGACCTGGCCCTGGATGAGCTCGTCCCAGACCGGCGAGGTCGCGTCCTCGAAGTCGGCCATGAAGGCCTGCGCGCCCGAGTTGAGCGCGTTGATCAGCATCTTGGCGTTGGTCGGGCCGGTGATCTCGACGCGCCGGTCGAGGAGGTCGTGCGGGATCGCGCCGACGGTCCATTCGGCCTCGCGGATGTGGCGCGTTTCTTCGGCAAAGTCGGGCAGCTCGCCGGCATCGAAGCGGCGTTGACGCTCGTCGCGCGCATCGAGCAGGCGCTGGCGCCTCGCGTCGAACCGCTCGTGCAGCTCGGCGAGGAAGTCGAGCGCGTTCTCGCTCAGGACCTCGTCGGCGCCCGGGACTTGGGAAGGTTCGGCAATGATCCGCGGACGGTCGAGCACAACAGCCTCTGGGCTCACTGTAGCACGGGCTCCACGCAGATCGAGTAGCGTTCGGTCGCCTGGCAACGGTCGCGAAAGGTCAGCCGCTGCCATTCGGTCCGCGCCTTCAGCTCGTCGCTGTAGGGCCCGTGGATCACTTCGGTGCCAGGCTCCAGCTCGTTGAAGCGGCAGTCGGCATATTGGCCGCCGATTACCCAGTAACGCTGTCCCATGTCTTCCTCCCTTATTCCGCGGCGACCGTGGCCGCGACGAACTGCGCTGCTTCGGTCGATTGCTCGAGCGCCACGGTCGACG
>DATENV010000075.1:0-2637 GCA_035274805.1 Sphingomicrobium sp.
CGACTGGATCTGCTCCTTGGTCGCCGACCGGACGTCGGTCGCGCTGACCTGCGCGCCGAGCCGCCTGGCGGTGGCGATCGCCTGCAGCCCGGCAACCCCGACGCCCATCACGAAGACTTTGGCCGGACTCACCGTCCCGGCGGCGGTCATCATCATCGGGAACGCACGCCCGTAGGCGGCCGCCGCGTCGACCACCGCCTTGTAGCCCGCAAGATTCGACTGCGACGACAGGATATCCATCGACTGCGCGCGGGTGATTCGCGGCATCCATTCCATCGCCAGCGCCTCGAGACCGGCGGCGGCATAGCCGTCCACCGCCTCGCGGCGGCGCAGCGGATCGAGCGCGCCCACCAGCAATGCGCTGCTTGGCGCCCCCTTCAGCGTCTTCGGATCAGGGCCGTCGACCGCCAGGATAACGCCAGCACCCTTGAGGACCTCTGTCCGTGAGCCGACCTTCGCTCCCGCAGCTTCAAAGTCGGCGTCGGCGATCGACGCTCCCTCGCCCGCGCCGTTTTCGATGGCCACCTCGGCCCCCAGCGCCACGAACTTTTTGACGGTCTCCGGAATCGCCGCGCACCGCGCCTCGCCGGCGGCTTCCTTCAGGACCGCGATTTTCATGCCGCTACTTGAGGATCAGGAGCACGACGAAGCCGATGATCAGGCAGACGATCGCGCTCCATTTCAACAGCTTGGTGAAGCGCGTGTAGTCCGCGACGTGGACCGCGACGTCCTGCGTCGGCGGGCTCACCAGCAGGGGCTCTTCTTCGGCCATGTCATCCCTCTTTCGGTTCGATGCGTCGAGGCGTCCATAACAAGGCGTTTCGCCGTGCCCAAGTCCCCAGCACCAGGCTGAACCTAAGGCATCGAGCAGTTAAGGCGACCTTTACTCCTCACCGCATAGGCTGACCGGGGAAGGCCGTTCATGCATGCGTGAAGAACCGACACGTTCACTGTTGCTGCTCGATGCCAATCCGGAAGAGCGCCGGCTGATCTCCGCGATCGCCGGACGCGCCGGCTGGAGCGTCGTGGGCGCGGCAGATGAAGAAACCGCGCTGGCGTTGCTCCAGGGGCCGCATGGGCGCGAGGTGCTCGCCGTGCTGCTTGGCAGCTGGGACGTCGAAAAAGGCCCGCAACTGATCGCGGCACTACGCTCGGATCGTGCGGACCTCCCGGTGATCGCGCTTTCGCATGGCGACAGCGTCTCGGTCGCGGTCGAGGCGATGCGCGCTGGCGCATCCGATTTCCTGGTGCGCCCGGTTGCGCCGGAACGTCTGCTCGAAGCGCTTGCCGCCAATGCCGACCGCCGTCGCGCGGCCGGCGAGCTCGCCCCCGTGTCCGAAAAGCTCGCGCCGCCGCTGGCGCTCGAGCAGTTGATCGGCGCCGCTCCCGAATTCCGCGCCGCTCTGGCCGTAGCCGCAAAATCGGCGCGGAACCGGCTGCCGGTGCTGATCATCGGCGAGCCGGGCACCGGCAAGGAAACCGTCGCGCGCGCCATCCACAGCGCGAGCCTGCGTGCCAAGGGTCCGCTGCTCGAGCTCGACTGCAAGGCCACCGCGGCGAATATCGTCGACAGCGAATTGTTCGGCCACGAAAAGGGCGCTTTCCCTGGTGCGTTCGCCGCAAAGACCGGCAAGCTCGTCCAGTCCGACGGCGGAACGCTGATTCTCGACGAGATCGGTTGCCTGCCCGAGCAGACGCAGGAGCTGCTGGACCGTGTGCTTGCGACGGGCGAAGTCCGCCCCGTCGGCCTCAACGGCAGCTATTCCGTCGATGTCCGCGTGATCGCCACCAGCAGTCGCCCGCTACCGGAAGATTTCCATACCGGCCTCGCCGAGCGGATCGGCGCGACGACAGTCATGCTGCCCTCGTTGCGCGACCGCAGCGGCGACATTCCGGCGCTCGCGCGCCACCTTCTCTTGCGGTTGTCCGAGCAAACCGGCCTCAAGGAGCTGTCGATTGGCAATGACGCGCTGGCGGTGCTGATGCGCTACGGCTGGCCGGGCAACGTCCGCCAGCTTGCCGGCGTGCTGTTCCGCGCCGCCTTGCAATGCGATGACAGCTCGCTGACCGCGCAACACTTCCCGCACATTGCAGTCCAATCGCGCTACACCGGCCGGCGCACCGATTTCGCGCCGACCGTGAGCGCCGCCCGCAGCGATGAAATGATCGCCGGGTCGCCTGGCGTCACGCTCTACAGCGGCGATGGTCACCTGCGTCCGCTCGAGGATATCGAGGCGGACATCATCCGGCTGGCGATCGGTCACTATCGCGGCCGGATGACCGAGGTCGCACGCCGTCTCGGAATCGGCCGCTCGACGCTCTACCGCAAGCTCGGCGAACTCGGGATCGATACTGCCGCCTAGGCCCGCGGAGTCAGCGCCTGATCGCGCATGCCCCGCCAGATGCGCAGCGCCTGCACCGTTTCGAACACATCGTGGACGCGGACGATCTGGGCACCCTGTTCGGCAGCCTTGAGCGCGAACGCGATGCTGCCGCCGATCCGCCGGTCGGCCGGCGCTTCGCCCGATAGCGCGCCGATCGTCCGCTTGCGGCTTGGGCCGACGACCAGGGGACAGCCGAGCGAGTGGAACAGCGCGAGGCCATTCATCAGCTCGAGGTTGTGCGCCACGTTCTTGC
>DATENV010000076.1:0-5929 GCA_035274805.1 Sphingomicrobium sp.
ACAACCGCGCCGCGCGCAGATGCAACTGCCGCGGATACGGCAAGCAAGACAAGCAAGGCGGTTTTCACTGCGGCCAAACTAATACGGACCTCGATCACGCGCGGTGAGCAGTAATTATCCAAAACGACGAATTAACCAACCAATCTTGTTGTTTAATTGTGGTTATGCCATTGCAGCGCCTGCTCGGTTTATTGTCGATTCGCCAGACGGAGGGCACCATGGACCGAGCAGCTCCAATCTTCATCCTGCGCGCGCTCTAACCCGCCGCCCCACGGTCGTCGTGACGATCGCCGAGATCCTCAGCCGCTTGGCGGCGGAGCTGGCGCTGTTCGCCGGCGTCGGCTTCTTGTTGTTTGCCGTCAACGATCTGGCGGTCGACCTGATCTATTTCGCGCGGCGCATGTGGCGCGCGATCCGCATCTACAGCCGTCATCAGCGGGCCTATGCGAGCTACTTCGTGTTCAACAAGAACCCCGGCCTCATCGCCATCCTCGTACCGGCGTGGGATGAATCGGCGGTCATCGCCGCGATGTTGAAGGCGATGCTGCGGCGCCTCGATTACGACAATTACCGCATCTTCGTCGGCCATTATCGCAACGACCCGGCGACCGCCGCGGCGATCGCCAGCATCGACGATCCGCGGATCGAGCCGGTCGAAGTGCCGGCCGACGGCCCGACGACCAAGGCGGACTGCCTCAATCACTTGTACGACGCGCTGGTCGGATACGAGCTCGATCACGACTGCGAAGCCAAGGCGATCGTGCTGCACGACGCGGAGGACGTGGTCCACCGCTACGAGCTCCGCATCTTCGACGGGCTGATCGACCGTGCCGCCGTCGTCCAGCTGCCGGTGCTGCCGTTGCCTGATCCGCATTCGCGCTGGATCGCCGGTCATTATTGCGACGAGTTCGCCGAAGCGCACCTCAAGGAGCTGGTCGTCCGCGAGGCGGTCGGCGCGGCGATCCCGCTCGCCGGCGTCGGCTGCGCGATCGAGCGCCGCGCCCTTTCCCGGCTCGCCGCGCTGCAAGACGGCAAGCCGTTCGCGCCGGGCAGCATGACCGAGGATTATGAGCTCGGCCTCAAGCTCGGCGCGCTCGGCCTCAAAACCATGTTCGTCCGAATCCCCGCGCAGCCGGGCGACCAGGGGGTCGTGGCGAGCCGCGGCCACTTCCCGGCAACGCTGGGCGACGCGGTCCGGCAGAAAGCCCGCTGGCTCGGTGGAATTGCGCTCACCGGGTGGGATCGGCTCGGCTGGAGCGGCGGACTCGGCGAACGCTGGATGCGGATGCGCGACCGTCGCGGCCCGCTCGCCGCGGTGCTGCTCCTCGCCGCGTACGGGGCGGCCTTGTTGTGGTCGCAGCTGTGGCTCGCCGAAGCGCTCGGCGCGCCGATCAAGGCGCGGCTCGATTCCAGCCTCGTCGCCCTGTTGACGATCAACGGCTGGCTGCTGGCCTGGCGCGTCCTGATGCGCGCCTGGTTCACCAAGTCCGCATACGGCTGGCGCCAGGGGGTTTTGTCCGTCCCGCGGCTGGTCGTCGGCAACGTTATCGCCATGCTCGCAGCGGCTCGAGCGGTATCTCTGCACCTCCGCGGCGGCGCGACGCGCTGGGACAAAACCCGCCATATCTTCCCGGCGGAACTGCCGCAGTGAGACCGTCGCTGCGCTTCCTTGCGCTCGCCGTCGTCGGCTGGGCCGGGATGCGCGCGGCGACACTGGGCAGTTTGCCTGGTGCCGAGTTGTTCCGGATTGACCGCAGCGAGGCCAAGCCGCCGCCAATCGTCCCGACGCAGTTCCCGCCGGTCGAACGGGTCGCACCGGCCACCACCATCGCAGCGCCGGCCGAGAGCGCCGCGCCGCCGATCTCGATGGCCGCCGCCGCGCCAACCGTTCGCTACGTCCAGGCCGTGGTCGGCGTGCCTGTTCCAATGGCCCGGGGCGTGGTCCCGGTCTATCGACTGCCTGCCGCGACACCGGCCCACGCCTTGTCGCCTCGCCCCGCCGCCTACGCCGAGCCGCCCGAACCGGCCTATTATTCCCAGCTGCCGGCGATCGACGGCTGGCCGATGACGCGCCTCTCCGCCGTCTCGCTGCCACACTCGGTCGTCGTTCCCCAGCAGAGCATGCCGGCAGCCCCGGCGCCGCCGATCGCGCCGAAGCTCGACCGGTTGCAACTGAGCAGCTGGGCATTGCTGCGGAGCCAGCAATCGGGCGTGGCCGGCTCGCGCTCGCTGGCGAGCGGTGGGCAGCTCGGCGCCAGCCAGGCCGGCGCGCGCCTGAACTACAATCTCAACCGCCAGATCGCGGTTAGCGCGCGCACCAGCACCGAAGTCGGCCGCCGCGGCGGCGAGGTGGCCGCTGGCGTGCGGGTGCAGCCCCTGGTCAGCATCCCGGTCTGGCTGACCGCCGAACGGCGCCAGGCGATCGGCAAATATGGCGGCGGGCGCAGCGCTTTCGCCTTTTTCCTCGAAGGCGGCTTGTACGAGCGACCGCTGCCGTGGCGCTTCACCTTCGACACCTATTTCCAGGGCGGAATCGTCGGCCTCAACAGCCGTGACCTGTTCGCCGATGGCGCGCTGACGGTCAGCCGGCCGGTGTATCGGCAATTCTCGGCGGGATTCGGCATCTGGGGTGGCGCGCAGCCGGGCCTCTACCGGGTCGATGCCGGCCCCCGGCTGACCATGCGCGTGCGCAACAACCTCAAGGTGCATGTCGACTGGCGCCAGAAGCTTGCCGGCAACGCGCGCCCGGGCTCGGGGCCGGTGCTGACGCTGGCGGGGGATTTTTAGCCCGCGGACAACTTTGAAGGCGCGGCCGTTTGCGGCTAGTCGTCGGCGCCGATGGACATCTACCTTCCGATCGCCGGCCAGTCGGTCAACGCATTGTTCATCGTCGTGCTTGGGTTCCTGGTCGGCCTGCTGTCGGGCATGTTCGGGGTCGGCGGCGGGTTTCTCACCACGCCGCTGCTGATTTTCTACGGGATCCCGCCGACAGTCGCGGTCGCCAGCGCAGCAACCCAGATCACCGGCGCCAGCGTCTCCGGCGCGATCGCCCACATGCGGCGCGGCGGGGTCGACCTGAAGATGGGCGGCGTGATGATCGCCGGCGGGCTGTTCGGCTCGGTGGTTGGCGCGGCGATGTTCCGGCTGCTGCAGTCGACCGGCCAAATCGACGTCGTGATCGGTTCTCTCTACGTGCTGATCCTCGGCTGGATCGGCGTCCTGATGTTCCTCGATAGCCTGAAATCGCTCGGCTACGTCCAGGTGCCCGAAGCCGATGCCGGGCGCCCGCGGCACAACCGCTGGGTCGCTTCGCTGCCTTACCGCTGGCGGTTCCACGGCTCGGGCATCTACATCTCCCCCGTCGCGCCGTTCGCGCTCGGCTTCCTCGCCGGGACGCTGACCGTTTTCCTCGGCATCGGCGGCGGCTTCATCCTCGTGCCGGCGATGATCTATTTGCTCGGCATGCCGGCGCGGGTGGTGATCGGCACCAGCCTCCTGATGATCCTGGCGGTCACGGCGGCGACCACCATGGTCCACGCGATCACCACGCGCGCGGTCGATATCGTGCTTGCGGCGCTGCTGCTCGTCGGCGGCGTCATCGGCGCCCAATATGGCGCTCTTCTGACCTTGCGGGTGAAACCCGATTTCCTGCGGCTGGCGCTGGCGGTGATTATCCTGCTCGTCGCGCTCCGCATGGCCCTGGGCCTTGCCTGGCGCCCCGAAGAGATTTTCTCGATCGAATATCTGTGAGAATGCGCGCCGGTCCCCTGCTTGCGGCCCTGTTCGCACCGCTGCTGATCGCGGCCGACAAGCCGGTGCTGGTGCCCGACATTTCGGCGCGGCAGGTACAGATCCGCTACAGCTTCAGCGGCGCGCAGCTGCTGTTGTTCGGCGCGGTGGTTTATCCCGGCGGCCGCCCGCCCGACCGGCAAGTCGACCTCGCGGTGGTGCTGCGTGGCCCGGTGCAGCCGATCCTGGTGCGCGAGAAGCAGAAGATCGCCGGCATCTGGATGAACGCCGACTCGAATCGCTTCCGCTCGGCGCCCTCCTTTTACGCGGTGGCCTCGTCGCGGCCGATCAAGGACCTGCTCGATGAGCGCACCGCCGCGATTTACGAGCTTGGGCTCAACAACCTGCAGCTCTCGCCCGGCGGCGGGGCCCTGCCGGAGAAGGAGCGGCGCTTCGAAGCCGGCCTGCTCGACCTGCGCAGCCGGCAGGGGCTCTATTCGGAGAGTCCGCATGGCGTCGAGATCAACGGCAACGTGCTCTACCGTGCGGTGATCACCATCCCGAGTCAGGTGCCGGTCGGCACCTACACCGCCGAGACCTTCCTGATCGACCGGCACAAGGTGATCGCCGCGGCGACCCGCGACATCCAGATCGATAAATCGGGCTTCGAACGTTATGTCGCGCTCGCCGCGCGCCGCCATCGCTTCATGTACGGGCTGACTTGCGTCCTTTTGTCGCTCGGCCTCGGCTGGGCCGCTGCGGCCGCGTTCAGGCGGCGATTCTAGTCCCCATCCTCAAGTTAATCTTAACTGCTTTTCGCTATCCCCGGCCCGACACCGATACCCGGGAGCAAGCGTAACAATGGACGACCAGTCGAAGCCGAACCTGCACGAGTTCCTCAACGAAGTGAGCAGCTTCCAGGAGGATGAAACGCCGGTCGTGCCGACGAAGACGTCGGCGCCGGCGCTGGCGGCGATCGGCAAGGTGGTCGAGATCGCGGGCTCGGGCTCGCAAATCACGCTCGACGCCGCCACCGTCGCCGCGATGCAGTCGCACAAGGACCCCTCGGTCGCCATGTCCGGCCAGGTCGGCAGCCAGATCAAGACCGTGGTCGGCAACGCCTGGCTGATCGCCAACGTCCGCACGCTTCGCGCCGGTGACCCGGGTGAGCTGGTCGCTCACGTCGACTTCCTCGGTGAGGGCATCCGCGATTCGAGCGGCCGGATGGCCAACTTCCGCCGCGGCGTCACCCGCTATCCGATTCCAGGCGCCGAGGTGCTTCCGGTCACCACCGAGGACATGCGCGCGATCTTCGCGGCCAGCGACGAGCCGCACATCGAAATCGGCACGGTCTATCCGACCGACGATATCCGCGGCGCGCTGTATGTCGACCCGATGCTCGGCAAGCACTTCGCGGTGCTGGGCTCGACCGGTACCGGCAAGTCGACTTCGGTTTCGCTGATTCTCCACCGGATCTCGGAGGCCAGCCCCGAGGGTCACATCGTGATGATCGACCCGCACGGCGAATATTCGGCCGCGTTCAAGGGCTGCGGCGAGCTGTTCAACGTCGACAACCTCCAGCTGCCCTACTGGCTGATGAACTTCGAAGAGCATTGCGAAGTGATGCTCACGACCCACGACGCCGAGCGCCAGCGCGACGCGGACATCCTCGCCAAGTGCCTGCTTGCCGCGCGCACCAAGGGCAAGGATATGAGCCAGTTCGGCAAGGTCACGGTCGACAGCCCGATCCCCTATCTGCTCGCCGACCTCAACACCATCCTGGTCAACGAGATGGGCAAGCTCGAGCGCGCCGGCGACACGCTGCCCTACCAGCGCTTGAAGACCAAGCTCGACGAGCTGCGCGCCGACCCGCGCTACACCTTCATGTTCTCGGGCATGCTCGTGTCCGACACGATGCCCGCCTTTCTCGCCAAGCTATTCCGGCTTCCGAGCCACGGCCGCCCGATCTCGATCGTCGACGTGTCCGGCGTTCCGTCCGAAGTCACTTCAGTCGTCGTTTCGGTGCTCGCTCGAATGGTCTTCGATTACGCCATTTGGTCGCGGACCGAGGCGCAACGTCCGCTGCTACTGGTCTGCGAAGAAGCTCATCGCTACGTTCCCAAGGACGAGCAGCAAGAGCATGGCCAAGCCGTCCGCCGCATTCTCGAGCGCATCGCCAAGGAGGGCCGTAAGTACGGGG
>DATENV010000077.1:0-2449 GCA_035274805.1 Sphingomicrobium sp.
GCACCACGGGGCCGAAGATACGGGTGCCGATCGGCTCCTCGTTCTTGTTGACCAGCACCGCCGCGTTGGAATCGAACCGGATCACCGACCCGTCGGGACGGCGGATGTCCTTGGCGGTGCGCACGATCACCGCGCGGTGAACGTCGCCCTTCTTCACGCGGCCGCGCGGCGCAGCTTCCTTGACGGAAACGACGATGATGTCGCCGACGCCGGCGGTCCGGCGCTTCGAGCCGCCCAGCACCTTGATGCACTGGACGCGCTTGGCCCCGCTGTTGTCCGCCACGTCCAGGTTGGACTGCATCTGGATCATTGTTCGACCCTATCCTCTTTCAAATTCTGCTCAGGCGTCCGCTTCGGCGACGTCTTCGGCCTTGGCCTTCTTCGTCGACTTCCTGGCGGGCTTCTTCTCGGCCTTTTCCTCCGCCGGCTTCGACGGCTCGGCCTCGGTCGGGGCAATGATCTCGGGCTCGGCGATCTCGACCGCGGCGGCCTTGGCCGCGCCGATCCGGTCGACCACCGTCCATGTCTTCAGCTTGGAGATCGGCGCGCATTCCTCGATGCGCACGATCTCGCCGGCGCGGAACTCGTTAGCCGCGTCGTGAGCGTGGTACTTCTTCGACAGCCGGATGATCTTGCCATAGAGCGGGTGCTTCACCCGCCGCTCGACACGGACCACGACCGTCTTGTCACCCTTGTCGGACACCACGGTGCCGGTGAGGACGCGCTTGGGCATCTCGATAGTCTCCTTACGCCTTCGCCGAAGCGTTGGTTGCCTGGGCGCGGGCGCGTTGGTTCTGCAGCGTTTGAATGCGAGCGATGGTGCGGCGAACCTCGCGCACCCGGCTCGGCTTCTCGAGCTGGTTGGTGGCCGACTGGAAGCGCAGGTTGAACTGCTCGCGCTTCAATTCGCCGAGCTGCTGCTGCAGCTGGTCGTCGGTCTTCTGCTTGAGATCGTCGATCGCAGGCATGTTACTTTTCCTCTCCCGCCAGGGTCTCGCCCAGGCGGGCCACGACCTTCGTCTTGATCGGCAGTTTCTCGGCCGCGCGCTCGAAGGCGGTCTTGGCGAGGTGGCCGGGGACGCCATCGAGCTCGAACAGGATGCGGCCAGGCTTGACCCGGGCGACCCAGAATTCGGGCGAGCCCTTGCCCGAGCCCATGCGGACTTCGGCGGGCTTCGACGACACGGGCACGTCCGGGAACACGCGGATCCAAAGGCGGCCGGTACGCTTGATGTGACGCGTGATCGCGCGGCGGGCCGCCTCGATCTGACGAGCGGTGATCCGCTCCGGCTCCATGGCTTTCAGGCCAAAGGCGCCGAAGTTGAGCTCGGTCCCGCCCTTGGCATTGCCGTGAATGCGGCCCTTGAAGGCCTTGCGGAACTTGGTGCGCTTGGGTTGCAGCATCTGTTTCTAGTCCTTCGCGCTTACCGGTTGCCGCGTTCTTCGCGCGCCGGGCGAACGCCGGAGGTCTGAGCCTCCATCATCAGCCGGTCCTGCGCGAGCGGGTCGTGCCCCAAGATCTCGCCCTTGAAGACCCACACCTTGACGCCGCACACGCCATAAGCGGTGTGCGCTGTCGCTTCGGCGTAATCGACGTTGCCGCGCAGGGTGTGCAGCGGCACGCGGCCCTCGCGGTACCATTCGGTGCGCGCGATCTCGGCGCCGCCGAGACGGCCCGAGCAGGTGATGCGGATGCCCTCCGCGCCGAGGCGCAGCGCCGACTGCACCGCGCGCTTCATCGCGCGGCGGAAGGCAATGCGGCGCTCGAGCTGGTCGGCGACGCCCTGCGCGACGAGCTTGGCATCGACCTCCGGCTTGCGGATCTCGACGATGTTCAGGCTCACGTCGGAGCTGGTCATCTTCTGAAGCTCTTTCTTGAGCTTCTCGATGTCGGCGCCCTTCTTGCCGATGATCACGCCGGGACGCGCCGCATAGATGCTGACGCGGCAGATCTTGGCCGGGCGCTCGATGACGACCTTGGAGATCGCCGCCTGCGGCGCCTTCTTGACGATGTACTTGCGGAGCTTGAGATCCTCGAGCAGCAGGCGGCCATAGTCCTGGCCTTCCGCGAACCAGCGGCTGTCCCAGGTGCGGTTGATCTGCAGGCGAAGCCCGATAGGAGAGGATTTCTGACCCATCTTTACGCTTCCTGCTGCTCGCGCACGACGATGCGCACTCGGCTGAACGGTTTGACGATGCGGGCGGCGCGGCCGCGGGCGCGCGGGTTCCAGCGCTTCATCGACAGGCTCTTGCCGACGCTGGCTTCCGCGACGACGAGGCTGTCGACGTCGAGATTGTGGTTGTTCTCGGCATTGGCGATCGCCGAGGCGAGCACCTTCTTGACGTCGCGCGCCATCGCCTTGGGCGAGAAGGTGAGGATGTTGAGCGCTTCCTCGGCGCGCTTGCCCCGGATGAGGCCGGCGACGAGGTTGAGCTTCTGCGCGGAGCC
>DATENV010000078.1:0-8006 GCA_035274805.1 Sphingomicrobium sp.
CGAGCCCGGCGGACCGGAAACGCTGCGCATCGCCGAGGTCGCCGAGCCGGTTCCCGGCGCAGGCGATCTGCTGGTGCGCGTGCGGGCCTGCGCGATGAATTTCCCCGACGTGCTGATCATCGAGGACAAATATCAACTAAAGCCGCAGCGGCCGTTCGCGCCGGGCGCGGAGATTGCCGGCGAAGTGGCCAGCGTGGGCGAGGGCGTCAGCGGCTGGACGGCGGGCGACCGGATGATAGCCGCGCTCGGCTACGGCGGCCTCACCGAGCAGGTGATCGTTCCCGCCGACCGCGCGATCCCGCTGCCGGCCGAACGCAGTTTCGAGGAAGGCTCGGCGCTGCTGATGACCTATGCCACCGCGATCCACGCGCTGGTCGATCGCGGCAGGCTGCAGGCGGGACAGACATTGCTGGTGCTCGGCGCCGCAGGCGGCGTTGGCATCGCCGCGGTCGAGATCGGCAAGGCGCTTGGCGCGCGCGTGATCGCGGCCGTGTCGTCGGAAGAAAAAGCCACCGCCGCGCGCGAAGCCGGGGCCGAGGCCGCTTTGGTATATCCGACTGGGGTCGGCGATCCGAAGGCGCTGTCGCAATTGTTCAAGGACGCGGTGGGTCCCGGCGGCGCCGACGTGATTCTCGATCCCGTCGGCGGTGATTACACCGAGCCGGCGCTGCGCAGCATCGCCTGGGAGGGGCGCTTCCTGGTCGTCGGCTTCCCGGCGGGTATCGCCAAGCTGCCGCTCAACCTGACCTTGCTCAAAAGCTGCGACGTGTGCGGGGTGTTCTGGGGCGCATTCGCGGCGCGCGACCCCAAGCGCAACGCGGCCCATGTCGAGCAGCTGTTCCGCTGGTGGGACGAGGGCAAGATCGCGCCCAGGATCAGTGCGACCTACCGGCTCGAGCGCGCCGGCGAGGCGATCGCCGCGCTGCGCGATCGCAAGGCGGTGGGCAAGCTGGTGGTGACGCTTTGAGGCTTGCTGATTGGCGCGCCAGCCGTACGGCGCGTCTCGTCTTTTGGGCCGCAGCCATCTTCGCGTTTGTCATGGCAATCGTCCCGCGGCCGCCCGAGCTGCCGGGAGCGCCGAGCGACAAGGTCGAGCACATCACCGCCTTCGCGACGCTCGCGCTGCTCGGCGCCTTCGCCTATCCGGCGACCCGCCTGACGAGGCTGCTGGCCTCGCTGTCGCTGTTCGGCGCCGTGATCGAGGTCGTCCAGGCGATCCCGGCGCTCCACCGCGACAGCGACTTCGTCGACTGGATCGCCGACACCGCCGCGGTCGCAGCAGTCCTGTTCATCCTGTCTGTCTGGCGCCGGAGGGCATCGTAAGCATTCATGCCTATTGGTGACCTGCCCATAGCCATCCCAGCAGCGCCATTAGAGCAACGATCATCAAGATAACGAGCACCAGCAACACAGACAGCGGAAAGCAGGCGCCGACGTCATTATCGTGACGCCATGCGGCGGTTGGGAAGCTGATCAGCAGCGAGCCAATCGCGCCTGGCCCGCCAGCCGAGGCCCAACCTGCCGTCGCCAAAAGAAGGACGAAGGCGAAGGATGCAAGCGCTCGCTTGGACGGCGTTGATAGTTTCACCGCGAAAAAACTAATCGAGCAGCATATCCGGTTCCACCCTTGGCAGCCAATTGCGCCAGCGTTGCTTCGCGCCGCGCCTCCTCCTATCTGCGCTGGCAGCTCATCCAAGGGAAACGCATGACCCAGTTCGACGACCGCGAGCGCGCCTTCGAGGCCAAATATGCCCGCGACGAGGAGATGCAGTTTCGTATCACCGCGCGACGCAACCGGTTGCTCGGCGAATGGGCGGCGCGCCAGATGGGGCTTTCGGAGGCCGAAACCGAATCCTACGCCAAGGACGTCGTCCGCTCCGACTTCGAGGAAGCGGGCGAGCATGACGTGATCCGCAAGGTGCTCGGCGACCTCACCGCTGCGAACGTCGAGTGCGACGAGGACAAGATTCGCGAGGCGCTGCGCAACAAGGAAATCGAGGCACGGCGCCAGATAATCGAGGCGTCGAACATCTGATGGCAATGGCGGCGAGCGAGATCGAACGGCTGATCAAGGCGTCGATTCCCGATGCCGACGTGACGATCCGAGACCTCGCCGGCGACGGCGACCATTATGCGGCGCGCGTGATCAGCAGCAGCTTCGCCGGGATGAGTCGCATCAAACAGCACCAGGCCGTCTATGCGGCGCTTGGCGGACGTGTGGGGGGTGAGCTTCACGCACTGCAGCTCGAAACCGCAGTGCCGCAATCGGAGAGAGCAAAGTGACCGACGCCCAGAGCCGCATCGCGGAGATTGTCCGCAAGAACGAAATCGTCCTGTTCATGAAGGGCACCGCATTGTTTCCGCAGTGCGGCTTCTCGAGCCGCGCGATCGCAATCCTCGATCGCCTCGGCGCCCCGTATGAAACGGTCGATGTGCTGCAGGATGCGGAGATCCGGCAGGGCATCAAGGAGTATTCCGACTGGCCGACCATTCCCCAGCTTTATGTGAAGGGCGAGTTCGTCGGCGGTTCCGACATCATGATGGAGATGTTCGAGAGCGGCGAGCTTCAGCAGCTGCTCGGCGAGTCCGCGTGAATTTTAGAGCCTGAAATGGAGAAGGGGCGGAGCAGCTGGACCAGAGAACCGCTGCACCGCCCCTTCATGGCGTGGAACCAAGTGGACGCCATACATGTAGCAATCGGCGTGCCAATTTGAATTAGTGGCGGATTTTTGCGGTTTTTAATTGAAGTCGTCGAGGACAGGGGAAGGCTTGCGTAAAAATTTCCGACAGGTCGACGTGCACACAGTGAATGGCACTTTGGTCCGCCTGCTTGGTTGGGTGAGCCGGTGAGCAGGCACGATCCCGATCCGGTCCGCCTTGGTGGGCCGAAGCTGTTCTGCGACCTGACCCAAAGCTGGTCGGACGTCGGCGGCGGCGTGCGCACCTACCTGCTGCACAAGCGCCGCCATATCCTCGAGCAGACGCCGCACTGCCATTTGATGATCATTCCCGGCCCGCGCGACGAGATCGTCGAGGAGGAGCGGGCAACGACGGTGACAATCGCCTCGCCGCATGTCCCTGGAAGCCCGCACTACCGGCTGATGCTGCGCAACCGGGCGGTGCGCGCCGCGCTCGAGCAATTCGCTCCCGACCTCATCGAGTGCCAGGATGCGTATAACCTGCCATGGGCCGCGATCGCGCACCGGCGACGCCATCCCGCTACCGCGCTGGTCGCCGCCTATATGACCGACTTTCCGACAGTCTATGTCGAGCGGCCCCTGTCGAAGTTCCTGACCAGGCCCGCCGCGAGCCTGCTCGGCCGGATCTGCTACGCCTATTGCGGCACGCTCTACCGCCGCTTCGATTCGATGTTCGCGCTGAGCGAGAATGGCGGCGCCACGAAGCTTCGCTCGCTGGGCATCGAGTGCATCGACGTGGTGCCACTGGGCGTCGAGGTGGGCGAGTTCGGGCGGGATCGCCGCGACCCGCGGCTTCGCGCCAAACTCGGCCTGGCCGATCATCAGCCGTTGCTCATTTACGTCGGCCGGCTCGACGGCGAGAAGAAACCGGATGTCGTCGTCGATGCGTTCCGCCGGTTGCCCGAAGCGCTCGGCGCCAAGCTCGCGCTGCTCGGCGAAGGGCCACTCAAGGCGGAGATTGCCGCGCTCGGCGACGAGCGGATTCTCATGCCGGGTTATGTCAAAGGCCGTGCGGAGCTCGCGCGCTGGCTGGCGAGCGCCGACATTTACGCGTCGGGCATGGCCGACGAGACATTCGGCGTATCGATTATTGAGGCGCAGGCCTCCGGACTGCCCGTGGTGGGCGTCGCAGCAGGCGCGATGATCGATCGAGTCACGCCCGCCACCGGCCGCCTCGGGCCGGTCGGCGATGCGGAGACGATGGCCGCCAACATCCTCGCGGTATGGAACAGCGACCTCGACGCGGTGCGCGAAGCGGCACGCGCCAACGCCTTGCAGTTCGGCTGGGACAGCAGCATGGATGCACTGTTCGGCCGGGTCTATCCTGCGGCTTTCGAGCGGCGGCACGAACGGCAAGTCGGGATCGCCGGCCCGGTCGTCGTTACCGCCTGACGGTTCAAGGCGGGTTCACGCGTGTGGAGCGACGGACGGGGGATGAGGCGGGCGAAAATCTACATCCTGGTTGCGACCGCGCTGCTCGCGACGGCTGGCGCAAGTGCCGCTCCGCCGGCCCCCGACGCGAGCGGATCTGCGGCCCCACCGGCGCAGAATTGCGACGCGCACCGGTTCGAGACCACGATCCACCTGACCGGCTCCGACGGGCAGCCCAGGCAATCCAAGGTCAAAATGTGCGGAACCGAGGGGCAGAGCGAGGCCGAGTGGATCCACACCCTGCAGGACGCCGTGAAGAAGACGGCCTTGAGCGCGCAAATGCCGCCGGCCGCCAAGGAGCAGATTATCGCCGCGGTGAACGCCGAGATCGAGCGGCTGACCAGGCCGGCGCTCGCTCTGCCCGGCGGCACCGACATTGCCAAGCTGCCCAAGCCGAACGCGGCGCGAACGGCCGAAACCCCGCTTTCGCGGGACTATGGCTCGCTGCCGCCACTTCCCACTGCTTCGACAGTCGCGCCGCCCAACCTGCTCGGCCCGGGCGGTGCGTTCGGCGCGCCGGCACCGCGGCTGACGCTGCGTTGCGCGCTGGCCGGCGACGAGGACCGGCCGAGCGCTTGCGACAGCATCGACAAGGACACGGTGCTGGTGGTGCGCGCCGACGAGGCTTTCCCGCGCGGGGTGGCGATGCGGTTCGTGCGCCATGGAAATCAGCGCGCCGAACTCGATCTCCCGGCCCTGAAAGCAGGACAGACCGCGAGCCTCCGCCTGCCGCCGGCCGTCTGCACCGGGGTCGTTCGCAGTAAGGTCGAAATCCAGGCGCTCGGCGGCTCCGCGCCGTCGGGAACGCCGGCCGGCACGATCGGCGAGTACGACCTCCGCTGCTAGCAAGCGGCGGCGCGGCATGGCACAGGCTCTCCCGTGGACGCGCCGTACGCCAAACTCGACCAGCTCGAACCGGGCATTGCCCGCGTGCTGGCGCACAACCCATCCGCATTCACTTACTACGGCACGCAGACCTATCTGATCGGCACGGACGAAGTCGCGGTTATCGATCCGGGCCCCGCTCTGTCCGAGCACGTCGATGCGCTGGAGATCGCGATCGGCGGCCGGCCTGTCGTGGCGATTATGTGCACGCACACCCACCGCGATCACAGCCCGGCGGCACGGCCCTTAGCCAAGCGGACGCGCGCGCCGATCATCGGCTGCGCGCCGCTCGCGCTGGAAACCGTCGGCCCGCGCGCTGACGCCGCCTTCGACGGCGATTACGCGCCGGATCGCGTCCTCGAGGATGGCGAAACGCTCGATATTGACGGGGAGCCGGTGACCGCGGTGGCAACGCCCGGGCACACGTCCAACCACCTCTGCTATGCCTGGCGCGGCGCGTTGTTCACCGGCGATCATGTCATGGGCTGGTCGACCACGGTCGTCGTCCCTCCTGACGGCGACATGGCGGCGTACATGGCGAGCCTCGATAAGCTCAGGCACCGTGACGACCGCGTCTATTACCCGGCGCACGGGCCGGCGGTGACCAACCCGCAGCAATATGCGCGCCACCTTGTCGGGCATCGGATGCAGCGCGAGACGCAGATCCTCGGCCTGGTGGGCGAGAAGCCGCGGCCGATCCCGGAAATCGTCGCCAACGCCTATCCGGGGCTCGATCCGCGGCTGACGGTCGCGGCCGGCGGGTCGGTGCTCGCCCATTTGCTGGACCTTGAGCGGCGGGGACTCGTTCAACATTCCGGAGAGACATGGACAGCCGCCTGAAAAAGCCCGCCGTGATCGGCGCCATCGCGATTGCGTTGATCCTCGGCGTGGCGCTCGGGATGGCGACCGGGATCGCCGACCGCATCTTCGGCGGCCCGAACCCGAAGACCATCGCCACCGCGAGCCTCGAATCGATGCGTGCACAGAATCGGCTGGTGACCTTCGTCGCGCGCTACGTCTCGGTCGTGACCAGCGAGCAGAAGCGCCTGGGCGGCCTCGTCAGCTCGGAGCGCACGCTGATCCTGCCCGGCGACGTTCGCTACGAGCTCGATCTGTCGAAGCTGCAGACGAAGGACGTGAGCTGGGACAGCTCGACCAAGACGCTCCGCGTCGAGCTTCCCGAGATCGAGGTCGCCGGGCCCGACGTCGATATCAACGCGGTCAGGGAATATGGCGGGGGCGGCGTCCTGTCGAAGTTGACCAACGCCAACCAGCAGCTCGACCAGGCCAATCGCGCGAGGGCCGTGGCCGACCTGCGCAAGCAGGCCACCGCGGAAGTGCCGATGCGGCTTGCCCACCAGGCGGCCCGCGCGGCAGTCGAGCGCAGCTTCGCGATGCCGCTCATCGCCGCGGGGTTCAAGGACGTGAAGGTGGTCGCGCGCTTCCCGACCGAAGGCACCAACGACGCTTCCTATCTCGACCTCTCGACCCCATATGAGGAGGCGATCAAGGAAGCGGAGCGCCGCCGCGCCGCTCAAGGGCAAAGATGACCGTACAAACTACCAGTTTGAAAGGCCTCGACCTGCTCGGCGAGATCGAGCGCCTGAAGCGCGAGCGTAACGCGGTCATCCTCGCCCATTATTACCAGAAGCCGGAAATCCAGGACCTCGCGGACTTCGTGGGCGACAGCCTCGATCTGTCGCGCAAGGCGGCCGAGACGGACGCGGAAGTTATCGCATTCTGCGGCGTTCGCTTTATGGCCGAGACTGCGAAAATCCTGTCGCCCGACAAGACCGTGATCTTGCCCGACATGGACGCTGGCTGCAGCCTCGAGGACTCATGCCCGCCCGACCAGTTCGCGGCCTTCCGCAAGGCGCACCCGGATCATATCGCGCTCACCTACATAAACTGCTCGGCGGCGGTGAAAGCGCTCAGCGACATCATCGTGACCAGCTCGTCCGCGCACATCATCCTCGACCAGATCCCGAAGGACCAAAAGATCATCTTCGGTCCCGACCGGCACCTCGGCGGTTACTTGGCGCGCAAAACCGGGCGCGAGATGCTGCTCTGGCCCGGCATCTGCATCGTCCACCAGGCATTCAGCGAGACCGAGCTCCTAAAGCTCAAGGCCGAGCATCCGGGCGCGCCGGTCGCCGCGCACCCCGAATGCCCGCCACACATCATCGGGCATGCCGACCATGTCGGCTCGACGCGGTCGATCCTCGAGTTCGCGTCGAGCAGCCCGGCCGACACGATCCTTGTCGCGACCGAGCCGCACATCATCCACCAGATGGAGAAAGCGGCGCCCGACAAGACGTTCATCGGCGTGCCGGGCGGCGACGGCAACTGCAACTGCAACATGTGCCCGTACATGGCGCTGAACACGCTCGAGAAGCTGTACGTCGCGCTGCGCGACCTCGAGCCGCGGATCGAGCTGTCGCCCGAAGTGATGGCGCGCGCGCGCGTGCCGCTCGAGCGGATGCTCGAGATGGCCGGCCGCACGGTCGGGCAGGGCGACGTGGGCAAGCCGATTATCGATCATCCAGAAGACATCGATCCGGCGATCAGCGGCGATTGATCTTCACCTCGCCGACTGCGCTTCCCGCTGCGCGCTCAGGACTTGAGCATAAACGGAATCGGCGTTGTCGATATTTTCAAACGCAGGCGACACGACGCGGCTGCCACCGGCCCAATTGCGTCCGACGGCAGAGAATGGAGATGTGGGCCCGAACTCGATGGTTCCCCGCCCGTTGCGCCCTTCATTGAAACTCATCTCTGGTGCTGCTGCGAGATTAACTGATCGGGTCGACCGCCGGAAAAGGCCGGATTCGATGATCGCGCGCTGGTTTGTCAGCGCATATTCCGTGTGGCCGCGTACCAACATGTCGACGATGTATCTGCCGACCAGCATGTAAATGCCGATGATCAAAAAGAACGGAAGAACGAAATAGACTCCCGGATCGTCCGGTGTTGAATCATTTCGAGCGCCGA
>DATENV010000079.1:0-3310 GCA_035274805.1 Sphingomicrobium sp.
GCGCGTCGAGATCACCTCGTGGGCCGATTGCATCTCCGGCAGCTGATCGTTCTCGATCGTCTTCTTCCAGACCTTGCCGCGGGTCGATGCGATCAGCTCGCCCGGCTTGCCCTGGAGCCGCACCCGCCCGTCGGCGAGCACTGCCATCAGCGGGCACAAATCGGCGACGTCGTCGACGATGTGGGTCGACAGGATCACGACGACATTGTCGCCGATCGCCGCGAGCAGGTTGAGGAAACGGTTGCGCTCTTCGGGGTCGAGACCCGCGGTCGGCTCGTCCACGATGATCAGCTCGGGGTTGCCGATCAGCGCCTGGGCGATCCCGAACCGCTGCCGCATCCCGCCGGAGAAGCCGGCAATCGACTTGTCGCGAACGGCCCACAGGTTGGTCTGGTGAAGCAAGGTCTCGACCACGCTCTTGCGCTCGCCCTTGCCGGTGATGCCTTTGAGCACAGCCATCTGGTCGAGCATCGCGTAGGCCGAGACGCGCGGGTAGACGCCGAAATCCTGCGGGAGATAGCCGAGCGTCCGGCGCAGGCGATCGGGTTCGGCCAAAACGTCGATGTCACCGAACCGGATGGTGCCGGCGGTTGGCTCCTGCAGCGTCGCCACCGTCCGCATCAGCGTCGACTTGCCGGCGCCGTTGGGACCGAGCAGCCCGTACATCCCTCGCGGGATCGACAGGCTCACATCCTCGAGAGCGACGGTGCCATTGGCATAGGTGTGCGAAAGGTTGGCGATTTCGAGCATTGGTCCCCCCGAATTTCCGGCGATTGATCAAGGGGCTAAGCGCAATCGTCAAGGGGCCTGTCTTATCTTTCGACAGGCCGACGAACGGCAGCTTAGGCGTACGGCGGCTTGTCGAGGCCGGCGGGGCTCTTGGTAAAAATCTCGCAGCCGGTGTCGGTGATCCCGATCGAATGCTCGAACTGCGCGGAAAGCGAGCGGTCGCGAGTCACGGCGGTCCAGCCGTCCTCCAGAACCTTCACATCCGGCCGGCCGATGTTGATCATCGGCTCGACGGTGAAGATCATCCCGGGCTTGAGCTCGGGGCCAGTGCCGGGACGTCCGGCATGGACGACCTCGGGGCTGTCATGGAACACGCGGCCGACGCCGTGGCCGCAGAAATCGCGGACGACGCTGTAGCGGTTCGCCTCGGCGTGGCGCTGGATGGCGTTGGCGATATCGCCGAGATGATTGCCGGGCCGCGCCTGCTCGAGCCCGAGCAACAGGCATTCATAGGTGACGTCGACCAGCTTGCGGGCTTTGAGCGGCACGTCGCCGACCAGGTACATTCGGCTCGAATCGCCGTGCCAGCCGTCGAGGATCGGCGTCACGTCGATGTTGACGATGTCGCCGTCCTTCAGCGTTTTGTCGGAGGGGATGCCGTGGCAGACGACGTGGTTGATCGAGATGCAGCAGCTTCGGGTGTAGCCGCGGTACCCGAGCGTCGCGGGAAGCGCGCCCGCGTCGAGCGTCATCTGATGGACGATGTCATCGAGCGCCTGGGTCGAGACGCCCGGCGCGACGTGCGGCGCGAGCGCGTCGAGGATCTCGGCCGCAAGGCGTCCGGCGCGGCGCATGCCTTCGAACGCTTCGGCCCCGTGCAGCTTGATAATGCCGTTCTTGGCTTCGACGCGGTCGTCGGCGGCGACACTGATGTATTGAGTCATCGCGCCTAGATAGGCATTCGGGCGGACGAAGTCACCGGAGTAGCGATTGGCCGAGCAAACCCGACAATGGACCGCCGCGCTGCTGGTGATCGGCGACGAAATCCTGTCAGGCCGGACGCAGGACAAGAACGTCGCGCAGGTCGCGCTGTGGCTCAACGAGCAGGGCATTCGGCTCGCCGAAGTCCGGATCGTGCCCGATGATATCGGTCGAATCGCAGATGCGGTGAACGCGCTGCGGGCAACTCACGATTATCTGTTCACGACCGGGGGGATCGGGCCGACGCACGACGACATCACGGTCGATGCGATGGCCGCCGCTTTTGGCGTGCCGGTTGTGGTCGATCCGAGCGCTCGGCAGATCCTCGAGGATTATTACCGCGACCGGCCTGGCGGCCTTACGGAAGCGCGGCTGCGCATGGCGCGCGTGCCCGAAGGCGCGGAGCTGATCCCCAATGCGACCTCCGGCGCGCCGGGCGTCAGGATGGGCAATGTGTATATCCTCGCTGGCGTGCCCTATATCGCTGCCGCGATGCTCGAAGCGCTGGCCGGCAAGCTCGAAGGCGGACGGCCGGTGGTGTCGGTGACGGTCGGCGCGCGGGCACCCGAGAGCGACGTCGCCGATTTGCTGCGCGAAACCGAAGCGGCCAATCCGGGCGTCGCGATCGGCAGCTATCCGTTCTTCCGGGACGGCCGCTACGGCGCCAATTTCGTGGTTCGCTCGGAGGACGGCGCGCTGGCGCGGCGCACCGGCGACGAGCTCGCAGTCCGGCTGCGCGAGGCCGGCTACGAGCCGGTCGAGGGCGGGATCTAGCGGTGGGCGCGGCGCTCATCGACGGCTTCGGGCGGCGCATCAGCTATGTCCGGCTGTCGGTCACCGACCGCTGCGACTTCCGCTGCCGCTATTGCATGGCGGAGCGCATGACGTTCCTGCCCAAGGACGAGCTGCTCACGTTCGCCGAGATCGAATTGCTCGTCGATTTGTTGGTCGCGCGCGGCGTCACCAAGCTGCGGCTGACCGGCGGCGAGCCGCTGGTTCGGCGCGGCGTGCTCGACGTTGTCGAGCGGCTGGGGGCGCGGCTTGGCAAAGGCCTCGAGGAGCTGACGCTGACCACCAACGGCAGCCAGCTCGCCGATTCGGCCGAGCGGCTGAGCGCGAGCGGCGTGCGCCGGGTCAACGTCAGCCTCGACAGCCGCGATCCCGACAGGTTCGCGCACATCACCCGCCGCGGCCGGCTCGACCAGGTGCTGGCCGGCATCGCCGCCGCGAAGAAGGCGCGGCTCAGGGTCAAGATCAACATGGTCGCGCTGAAGGGGCTCAACGACGACGAGATCGAGCCGATGCTGCGCTGGTGCGCGGCCGAGGGTTTCGACCTGACGTTGATCGAGACGATGCCGCTCGGCGAGGTCGAGGACGACCGGACCGCGCACTATCTGCCGCTGGACGCCGTGAAGCGCGCCCTCGAGCAGCGCTACACGCTGGTGCCGTCGCTCGTGCGAACCGGCGGACCCGCGCGCTACTTCGACGTCTCCGAGCTTCGCGTCCGGCTCGGGCTGATCACGCCGATCAGCGACAATTTCTGCGCCGGCTGCAACCGCGTCCGGGTGACGGCAACGGGCACGATGTACGGCTGCCTCGG
>DATENV010000080.1:0-2474 GCA_035274805.1 Sphingomicrobium sp.
CATCGAGCTGATCATCGAGATTTCCGAAAATCTCTGGACGATCGAGTCGGATCCCGGCGCGCTCGAGCTCGCGCTGCTCAATCTCGCCTTCAACGCGCGCGACGCGATGAAGGACGGCGGGACGCTTAAGATCACCGCTTCCAACCAATTCCTCAAAGGGAAGCCCGAAGGCCTTCGCGGCGAGCATGTCTCGCTGCGGGTCTCGGATACCGGCGAAGGGATGAACCGCGACACGATGGAACGGGTGTTCGAGCCGTTCTTCACCACCAAGGCCTTCGGCGAGGGAACCGGGCTTGGGCTCAGCCAGGTTTTCGGGTTCGCCAAGCAGATCGGCGGCGCGGTGACCGTGGAATCCGAGCTCGGCAAAGGCTCGACATTCACGTTGTTCCTGCCGGCCAGCCGCGGCGCGAACGTCAGCGAAGCGAAGATGGCCGGCGCCCAGCCGCACGGCCGCGTCTTGGTCGTCGAGGACGATGCCCTCGTCGCCGAGCTGGCCGCCGGGATGCTGTGCGAGCTCGGCTTCGACGCGACCGTGACGCACAGCGCCAAGGAAGCGCTGGAGCGGCTGTCGGGCGAGCAACGCCCGACGCTCATCTTCTCGGACATTGTCATGCCTGGCGGAATTAGCGGGATTGAGCTGGCGCACCGGGTGCGCGAGCGCTTCCCCGAGCTGCCGATCCTGCTGACCAGCGGCTACAGCGAGCAGGTCGGCGGGGAGCATGGCTTCCCGCTGCTTCAAAAACCGTACGAAATGGCCTCGCTGGCGGCCGCGCTGAGCAAGCTCTTAAAGCAGGAAATCAGCGCGGAATGAGCGCTTTGCGCCCACCCTGTTGACAGTCCGCGCGGTTAGGAGCCTGATCGCCGGCAGCGGCGCCGCGAGCCCGCCCAATCGAGGGGGAAAAATGATGGCGACAACTGCCGAAGGGCGCTCGACGCCCGCCCATCTGTGGATCGTTGGAATGCTGGGGCTGTTCTGGAACCTGTTCGGCGCATTCGATTACTTCATGATGCGGACCAAGGGCGCCGAATGGATTCGCAACATGCTGCCGGGACCGGAGGCCGACCGCTACGTCGAGTATATCGATCAATTCCCGATATGGGCGAGCATCGGTTGGGGATTGGGAGTCTGGGTCGGCCTCGCCGGCGCCATCCTGTTGCTGATGCGTAATCGCCTGGCCGTGCCGGCATTCGGCCTGTCGTTGGTCGGCGCAATTTTGGGGATCGGCTATCAACTCGCGAATCCGGTCGACATCCCCGAGATGTCGCGCGGCTTCAATGCGGTCGTGCCCTATCTGGTCATTGTGATTGCTGCCGCGCTGTTCCTCTACGCCCGGGCGATGCAGAAGCAGGGCGTGCTTCGCTAGGCATTGGTCGCGGGGCTGAGCGCCGCGCGGCTGACCACTGTTGCACAAGAGCGTCAGTCGCCGGCGCAAACGCGCGCGCCGGCGCGTCGCTACTTGCACCTTTGTCGATAATCGCGACCATGACCGCCGGGAGTACCGAGCCGCGTCGCGCGGCCAAGGGGAGGGTTGGTCATCATGCAGTCTCGTCGTTTGTCGCGCGCCTTGGCTTGTGCGTCGCTGCTGTCGCTGGCGGTTTCCGCTGCGCCGGCCGCTGCCCAGCAGATCGACCGCATCGTGGTCTTCGGCGATTCCTACGCCGACACCGGCAACGCGCTGCGCCTGGCGGGCATCAATCCGATCACCACCCAGGTCTATACGACCGGGCGCTTCTCGGGCGGCAGCAACTATGTCGATACGCTGAGCAACATCCTGCAGGTCCCGCAGTTCAATTTCGCGATCGGCGGGGCGCGGACCAACAACGGCAACCAGACCGCGGGCCTGCCGGGCTTCACCTTCGAGGTGCAGCAGTTCCTGGCCGGCGGCGGCGCGCTGGGCTTTCCGACGGTCAACACCACGCTCGACCGCAGCGACCTGGTCGCCGTCTCGATCGGCGGCAACGACGCGCGATTCTTTCAGCAGTCCGGCGGCACGGTGGCCACCGCGCCGGCGGCGGCCGCGACCGCGGTCACCAGCTTCCAGCAGAACTTCGACCTGGTCATGCAGCGCGGCACGCCGACGATCAGCTTCCTTGCCGGCGACACCGGGCGGCTGCCCGAGATCGCCGCCAATCCGACTGGCGCCAGCGTTCGCACGGCCTTTTCGACCTCGTTCAACAATGGCGTCCAGCAGGTGCTGGCGGGCTATGCGGGGAGCGGCTCGATCGTCCATTATCTCGATCTTACCGCGGTGCTCGACGATGTGAGCGCCAATCCGGCCGGCTACGGGGTCACCGGCGGGCTGGTCTGCCCGGCGTTCCCCAACCCCACGTGCATCGCCGATTCGAACGCGCCGTTTCTGTTCTACGGCGACCTGCTTCACCTGACCTCGAAAGGGTTTGCGATCGTCGGCCAATATGTCGCGACGCAGCTTGCGGCGCCGCTGACGCTCCAGGCGCCGTCCGATGTCGGGTTC
>DATENV010000081.1:0-2731 GCA_035274805.1 Sphingomicrobium sp.
GGCATGCGCCGGCGGAATCATCGGGGAACCCATCGCCCCTCCCATGACGGGGGGACTCCCGCTGTCAAGATTCTGTCGCCGCCTGGAGCGAAGTCGAGCGACAAAGCGAGCGCGTCCGGCCATCCGCGCGGTCCCGCGCGCTCGGGCCATTCGACCAGCAGCACGGCCTCAGCCGCGGCGTCCAGGCCCAGCTCCCCGATCTCGGATGGCTGTTCGATGCGATACAAATCGACATGCCACACCGGCGGGTCGAGTTCCTCATACGGCTGGACGATCGCGAAGCTCGGGCTCGGCACGTCGCCCTGATGGCCGAGCGCCGCGATGAAGCCGCGCGCCAGCGCCGTCTTGCCAACGCCGAGCGGGCCGGAAAGCGTGATGACGTCCCCTTCCCTCGCCGCATGCGCCAGCGCCGCGCCCGCTGCCGCGGTTTCCTCCTCGCTCTTGAGGATCATCGCGATCCGCGCGGGATCGTCAGCGACACGGTCGTGCCCTCGCCTTTCTTGGACTGAAGCTCGACCGATCCGCCGTGCGCCTCGATGAATTGCTGGGTGAGCGGCAAGCCGAGGCCAAGCGCCGCCTCGCCGCGCACGCCCGCCTCGGTAACGCGGTCGAAGCGGTTGAACACCCGCGGCAGGTCCTCCTGCTCGATGCCCGAACCGTTATCGCGGATACGGATCACCGCCTGCTTCTTGTCGCCGTCGGCGGACAGCGAAATCCGGCCCTTGCGGTCAGTATAGGCAATCGCGTTCTGCAGCACGTGCTCAATGGATTCGCGCAGGCGCCGGGCGTCGCCGAACACATGTCCCGCCGTCGCCGAAATCTCGACGTCGAGCTTCTGCGCTTTCTCCGCGGCGCGGGGCTTTGCGGTCTCCACCGCCGCGCGGCACAAGCCGGCAATATCCACTCGCTCCTTCTCCAGCGCGACGCCGCGCGTGTCCCCGGTGGTCAGGTCGAGCACATCGTTGATCAGTTTCGACAGCCGCTCGACCGATTCCAGGATCGCGCTGACATAGTCCTTGGCTTTGGCGCTGATGTCTCCGGCATAGCCGCCGGCGAGCAGTTCCGCGAACCCGCCGATCGACGTCAGCGGCGTCCGCAACTCGTAGCTCATATTGGCGACGAAGTCGGTCTTCACCCGGTCGGCTTCCTCGAGCGCGGTGGCGCGCTCGCGCAGCGCCGCCTCGATACGCGTCGAATCGGTGACGTCGACCATCGTCAACAATGCGTTGCCGTCGGGCAGGGGCACGGCCGCGAACTGGAAGTGCCGCCCGTCAGTCATCGAGATACGCCCGCTCGCCGATTGCCGCTCGTTGGTCGTCTGCCGGACCATTTCGCGGATCTGGGCGGCGGTGGTCGGGTTGACCAGCTTGCGCGCCATTGCCGGCACCAGCTCGTCGACTCGCGGATGGGTCGTCAACCAGTCCTCGTCGAGCTCCCAGTCGTCGATGAACCGGCTGTTCCAGGTGTAGAGGCGACCGTCGCTGGCAAAGACGCTGATCGCTTCAAACAGATTGTCGAAGGTCGCCGCGCGGACGCGCAGCAAGGTGTCGCGCGCGGACGCCAAGCGGAGCTGCTCGGTGCGGTCCTCGAGGAATAGGCGAAGCCCGCCATCGGGGAGCGGCTGCGCGACGACCCGGATATGATCGCCGGCGGGCAGCATCCACTCTTCCTCGACCACCTCCTCCGCGCTGGTGAACCAGCCCCGCCGCTCCTCTTTCCACGCTGGGAAATCGCGGGTCTCGGGCAGCCGTTGCCCCTCACGCATCCGCTCGATCACCCGGTCGAACTCGGGCTTTTCGCTGAGCCAGTCGGCATCGAGCCCGGTCATCATCGCGAACGGCCGGTTGAAGAAGCTGAGCGTCCGGTCGGCGTCGAACTGCGCCGTGCCCGCCGTCATTCGGTCGGCCAGCTCGCGCTGGGATTCGATATAGCGGCCGAGCTCGGAACGCGCGTCCTCAAGGTCCTGCACGTCGACGGCGAAGCCCGCGACGGCGCCAGTCGGGAGCGGGACATCGACGATGCGCAGCATGCGCCGCTCGCCATGGATGATCGCGGGTTGCATCCGGGAGACGACGCCGCCGGCTTCGAGCGCCTTGCGAGCGACCGTGACCGCGTCGTCCTCCCCCTGGGCATCGACGAGCTCGGCGCCGCGGTCAATCACCTCCGCCGCGTCCTTTCCCTCCACGGCATGGACGAAGGCGCTGTTGACGAGGCCCAGCTTTAGGTCGGGTCCGCGGTACCACATCGGGAATGGCGCAGCCTCGATCAGCTGGGTGAGCGAGCCGAACGCGCCCTCCAACTGGCGAAGCCGAAGCGCGAGCTTGGCGCGCTCTTCTTCGCCTGCGCTGGTATCGACGAACCACAGCAACAGGGTTCCCGGCGGCTCACCTGGCGCCGGACCGCCGCGCACGTCGAACACCCGTGCCGAACCGTTGGCGCGAACCGATCGCGATACCCGCCCGGCGCTGGTCTGCGCCGCAGCGACATCCGCCGCGAGCGCGTCCAGATCCTCGCTCGCAATCCCGCTGTCATTGTCGGCCATCTCGGCCAGCTTCGCGGGCCGCGCCTTCAGTCCGAGATCGCGGAGCAGCTGGTCGTCGATGTCGATGCCACCGTCCGGTCGTACGAGCGCCGGCCGGGCCGGCATCATCTCGAGCAGGCGGGCATTTGCCTGCGCGGCGTCGAGCACTTGTTGCGCGAGATGAAAGCGGCGCGCGGCGACGATCGCGAT
>DATENV010000082.1:0-3347 GCA_035274805.1 Sphingomicrobium sp.
GAAGCTGAGCCTCGCCTCGAAATTCGGTGCCGAACCCTATGAGGTGAAGCAGCTTCTGATGGCGACCCGGCAGGCCGCCGACGCGCTCGGCATCTGCTTCCACGTCGGCAGCCAGGCGATGACCCCGGCGGCCTATCACGAGGCGATGGAGCGGGTTCGCGCCGCGATCGTCGAGGCGGCGGTCACCGTCGACATCATCGATGTCGGTGGCGGCTTTCCGTCCGTCTATCCGGGCATGGAGCCGCCGCCGCTCGAAGCCTATTTCGACGTCATCCACTCCGCGTTCGAAGCGCTGCCGATCAGCTATTCGGCGGAGCTGTGGTGCGAGCCGGGCCGCGCGCTCTGCGCCGAATATGCAAGCGTCCTCGTCCGCGTCGAGAAGCGCCGCGGGGATGAGCTGTACATCAACGACGGCGCCTATGGCGCTCTGTTCGACGCCGCGCACATCGGCTGGCGCTATCCGGTGCGCCTGGTCCGCGACCAGCAGTCGCGCGTCCGGCCGATGGAGTTCAGCTTTTACGGCCCAACCTGCGACGACCTCGACCGCATGGCGGGGCCGTTCGAACTGCCCGGCGACGTCGGGCCCGGCGATTATGTCGAGATCGGCATGCTCGGCGCCTATGGCTGCGCGATGCGTACTCAGTTCAACGGCTTCGGGGTGGTCGACTCGGTAGCCGTCGATGACGAGCCGATGGCGAGCCTCTACGGCGCGACCGCGCCGGCGCGTTCGAACGTCGTCAAAATGTAGCTGCTTCCCCTTCCGTTGCAGCGGACGGGAAGCTAAGCGCACCAGCGCTCTTCGGGGTGAGGCTGTCCCCCGCACGAACGACATGCCCTTTTTCGCCGCCGCTCGTTGTCGGGGCGCGGCAGCCATTGGAGCATGAAAATGGACACGGACACGCTGAACAAGGTCCAGGACGCCGAGCGGATCAACGACACCCGCAAGGCCGAGCTGCTGTCGACCCCGATCGAGCACATCGACATCACGAAGTTCGACGCGCGCCCGATCATCGATTCGATGGGCAAGATGAGCTTCACCAGCCGCGACCTCGCGCGCGCGACCAAGATTTACAACACGATGCTCGAGGACCCGGCTTGCTCGATCATCCTGGTGATCGCCGGCTCGACCTCGGCGGGCGGCTGCATGGATCTCTATGCCGAGCTCGTGAAGTCCAACATGGTCGATGCAATCGTCGCCACCGGGGCCTCGATCGTCGATATGGATTTCTTCGAAGCGCTTGGCCACAAGCACTACCAAGCCAATGAAATCCCTGACGATGATACTCTGCGCTCGCTCTACATCGACCGCATCTACGATACTTACATCGACGAGCAGCAGCTCCAGGATTGCGACTTCACGATCGGCAAGATCGCCGACAGCCTCGAGCCGCGGCCCTACTCGAGCCGCGCCTTCATCCGCGAGATGGGCAAATGGCTGAGCGAGGGCAACGCCAGGAAGCCACGCAGCCTCGTCCAGCTCGCCTATGAGCACGACGTGCCGATCTTCTGCCCGGCGTTCGTCGATTCTTCGGCGGGGTTCGGCCTCGTCAAGCATCAGGTCGATGCCATGAAGCGCGGCGGCCACTACATGGTCCTCGACGCGATCGCGGACTTCCGTGAGCTGACCGACATCAAGATCAAGGCGGGCACCACGGGCCTGTTGATGATCGGCGGCGGCGTTCCCAAGAACTTCACGCAGGACACCGTGGTCTGTGCCGAGATCCTCGGCCACGACGACGTCGAGGTGCATAAATATGCGGTGCAGATCACCGTCGCGGACGTGCGCGACGGCGCCTGCTCCTCCTCGACGCTGCAAGAGGCGGCGAGCTGGGGCAAGGTCTCGACGGCGATGGAGCAGATGGTGTTCGCGGAAGCGACCAGCGTTCTGCCGCTGCTCGCCAGCGACGCCTGGCATCGCGGCGCCTGGCGGACGAGAGAGAAGCGTCGCTTCGCCAAGCTGTTCGACTGATGCTGCGGTGGCTTGCGGGATTGGCGGCCTTGCTGGCCGCCAGTGCGCCTGTTTCAGCCCGTGACAGCGCAGATCTGCTGATCCGGCATGCGACCCTCATTGACGTCGCCAGCGGCAAGTCGGTCGCCAATCAGGCGATAGCCGTCATCGGCGACACGATACGTGCGGTTGGCCCCGATGACGCAGTTTCCCGCCGCTACGAGGCCAAGGGCAGCGTCGATGCGACCGGCAAGTTCGTCATGCCAGGCCTGTGGGACATGCACGTCCACTTCGGTGGCGGTCCGGAGCTGATCGAAGAGAACAAGAACCTCCTGCCTCTCTACGTCGCTTATGGCGTGACGACCGTCCGCGATTGCGCGGCGGACCTGAGTGCGTCGGTGCTCGAATGGCGCGCCGATGTCGCGGCGGGAAGGCTGCTCGGGCCGACCATCTACACGTCCGGTCCCAAGCTGGAAGGCTACAAGCCCCTGTGGAAAGGAACGATCGAGGTCGGCACGCCGGCCGAGGTCGATGCCGCGCTCGATCGCCTTCAGGCGATGAAGGTCGACTTCGTAAAGATTACCGATAACACGCTGAAACCCGACATTTTCCTTTACGCCGTCAGGGAAGCGGAGCGACGCGGCCTCAAGACCTCGGCGCACACGCCGTTCGCCCTGACGATCGAGCAGGCCGCACGGGCCGGGCTCGGCTCGGTCGAGCATCTCGATTATCTGATTAAGGCGGGTTCGCCCCGAGAGGCGGCGATCGGCGCAGACTATGCGGCCGGCAAGCTGAGCTATGGCGAGGCGTCGGACAAGTTCGTCGAGACGTTCGATGCGACCTACGCGGCTCGCGAATATCGCCGGCTGGCGGCAACTGGGATCTACGTCACGCCAACGCTCAACATGAGCCGTATCCTCGCCTATCTCGACCGCGAAGATCACCGGGCCGACCCTGCTTTGGCCTACATTGGCCCCGGGCTGCGCAAGACTTACGAGTGGCGCGTAGAGCGGGCTGCCAAGGCCACCCCCGGGCAGGTCATCGCCCGCCACCGCGAATATGAGCTGAGCCTCAAGGTGCTGCCGATGCTCCGCAACGCCGGAATCCCGATTCTCGCCGGAACCGACGCGGGCTATCTCAACAGCTTCAATTATCCGGGCCAGGGCCTGCACGATGAGCTCGCGCGGTACGTCGAGGCCGGGCTGACGCCGCGCGAAGCACTTGCCAGCGCGACGATCACCGGGCCGGCATTTCTCGGCCATTCGGATCGCTATGGGACAGTAGCGCCGGGCAAGGCGGCCGACATCCTGATCCTCGACGCCAATCCGCTTGGTGATATCGCCGCTACGCGGTCGATCCGCGGGGTCGTGCTCAAGGGACGGTGGCTGGATCGCGCCGC
>DATENV010000083.1:0-2205 GCA_035274805.1 Sphingomicrobium sp.
CCATTTGCTCGTGGCTCAACTGCACCATCCTTTACGTGATCCTGCACCGTCGCGGCCACTTCCGAATCGAACGCTGGCTCGCCTCGCGGATCGTCCGGCAGTTGCTGGCCGCGGCGGCCATGGTCGGCGCGCTGGTCGCCATCCGCATGGGCCTGTCGGGCTGGTTTTCGGGGTCGGTCGGGCACCGGCTCGTCGGCGTCGTCGCGATCGTCGGCGGCGGCATGGCGGTGTATTTCCCGCTGGTCTGGATCCTCGGCGGCACCGACCGCGAGGAATTGAAGTCCTTGCTTCGGCGCAGGAGGCCGTACACCGATGCCGGCTGATATGCGGGTCGTCTCCGGAATCCAGCCGACGGGCGGGCTTCACCTCGGCAATCTGCTCGGCGCGATCCTGCGCTGGGTGCGAATGCAGGACGAGGCCGAATGCCTGTTCTTCCTCGCCGACCTCCACGCGCTGACGGTCGACGTCGACCCGCGAGAGCTTGGCGCCAACGTCCGCGAGATGGCCGCGGCGCTGATCGCCAGCGGCATCGATCCGGCGAAGTCCATCGTCTTCCGCCAGAGCGCGATCCCTGCCCATGCCGAGCTAGCGTGGATCCTGCAGGGTACCGCACGGATGGGCTGGCTCAACCGGATGACTCAGTTCAAGGAGAAGTCGGGCAAGAACCGCGAGGGGTCATCGGTCGGCCTGTTTACCTATCCGGTGCTCCAGGCCGCCGACATCCTGCTCTACAAGGCGACCCACGTTCCGGTCGGCGAGGACCAGAAGCAGCATGTCGAGCTGACCCGCGACATCGCGCTCAAGTTCAACACCGATTTCGACGTCGACCTGTTCGTTCCCCCCGAGCCTTATATCGGCGGCGGGACCGCGGCGCGGGTCATGAGCCTGCGCGACGGCCGCTCGAAGATGTCGAAGACCGATCCGTCGGACATGAGCCGGATTCACCTGACCGACAGCAACGACGAGATCGCCCAGAAAATCCGCAAGGCGAAGACCGATCCGGAGCCGCTGCCCGCCGACCCTGCCGGGCTGGAGAGCCGGCCGGAAGCGAAAAACCTCGTCGGCATCTATGGCGCGGTCACGGGCGAGAGCGTCGAGCAAGTGCTCGCCCGCTTTGCCGGCCAGGGCTTCGGGGCGTTCAAGCCGGCCCTTGCCGAGGTGCTGATCGGCCTGCTCGAGCCGCTGCGTACCCGGCTCGACCAGTTCCGCGCCGACCCCGCCGAGCTGGACCGGCTGCTCGCCCAAGGGTCGGGACGCGCCGCCGCGCTGGGGGCGCCGACGCTCGCTGCCGCCTACGAGGCTGTCGGCCTGTCCCGCTAGGCGCTCGCTTCATCGCGGGTTCACGCCTCGATATGCTATACTGGCGCGACTAATAGGCGTTCACATCCAATTCCCGATCGAGGGGTGTACACATGCGTATCCGCAATCTTCCCGCCGCGCTCGCCCTGGGCGCCGCGGCATTCGCCCTCTCGGCATGCGCCGAGTCCATCAACACCACGGTCTCGCGCTACCAGGCGATGCCGGCGCCTCAGGGCCAGACCTTCTACGTGGTGCCCGCCGGCGGCATGGCGTCGAACGGCGGCCTCGAGTTCCAGCGCTACGCCGCCCTGGTCGCCCAGCAGCTCCAGGCGCGCGGCTACACGCCGGCGACCAATCCCCGGACCGCCAATATGGTCGTGCAGTTCGGCTACGGCATCGACCACGGCCAGGTGCGCTATTACGAGGATCCTTTCTACTACCGGGACCGCTTCCGTTACGGCGGCCTCTACAGCCCGTGGTACTCACCCTTCTATCGCCCGCGCTTCGGCTGGGGTTACGGCGGCGGCTATTACTGGGGCTGGGACGATCCGTTCTGGTATGGCGGCCGCGGCGGCCTCGACAGCTATGTCGAATATCGCAGCCAGATCGACCTCCATATCCGGCAGGCGGCGACCAACGCGCCGCTGTTCGACGGCCGCGCGCAGGCGCGCTCGGGAACCAACCGGCTCGACGTGGTAATCCCGAGCCTGGTGGACGCGATGTTCACCGGCTTCCCCGGCCGCAGCGGCGAGACGGTGAAGATCACCATCCCGCCCCGCCAGCAGCCCCGGGCTTAGTCAGAACCTCAATCAAGGAGGCCCGTCGGAGCGATCCGGCGGGCCTTTTTGCTGGCGCCGGTTCAGCCCTCGAGCTGGCGCGTCAGCAGGCGAATGTCGGCGTCTAGCT
>DATENV010000084.1:0-4322 GCA_035274805.1 Sphingomicrobium sp.
CCTTCGACGAGGCATTGTCCGAGCGTTACCTGGTCTATGCGCTGTCGACGATCACCGCACGCTCGATGCCCGACGTCCGCGACGGGCTGAAGCCGGTCCACCGCCGGCTGCTGTGGGCGATGCGCCTCCTCCGGCTCGATCCGGCGGGCGCTTACAAGAAATCGGCGCGCGTAGTCGGCGACGTGATCGGCAAATACCACCCGCACGGCGACTAGTCGGTGTACGACGCGATGGTCCGCCTCGCGCAGGATTTCGCGCTGCGCTACCCGCTCGTCGACGGCCAAGGCAATTTCGGCAACATCGACGGCGATAATGCCGCCGCCTATCGCTATACCGAGGCGCGGCTGACCGCGGTCGCGATGCAGCTGATGACGGGGCTCGACGAAGGCACCGTCGACTTTCGTCCGACATACAACGGCGAAGAGGAAGAGCCCGAGGTATTCCCCGGGCTGTTCCCGAACCTCCTCGCCAACGGCGCCAGCGGGATCGCGGTCGGGATGGCGACCTCGATCCCGCCGCACAACGTCGGCGAGCTGATCGACGCCGCGGCCCACCTGATCGACAATCCGAAGGCCGAGGATCGAAGCCTGATGGACTTCGTAGCGGGCCCCGATTTCCCGACCGGCGGCGTGCTGGTCGACAGCCGCGAGGCGATCGCCGAGGCCTATGCCAGCGGGCGCGGCTCGTTCCGCCTGCGCGCCCGGGTCGAGGTGGAGCGCGAGAAGGGCGGCGGCTGGCACCTGCTGGTGAGCGAGATTCCGTACGGCGTTCAAAAGGCCAAGCTGATCGAGCAAGTCGCCCAGCTGATTGCCGACAAGAAGCTGCCGATCCTTGCCGACGTGAAGGACGAGAGCGACGAGCAGGTGCGATTGATCCTCGAGCCCCGGGCCCGGACGGTCGATCCCGAGCTGCTGCTTGAAAGCCTGTACCGGCTGACCGACCTCGAAATCCGCTTCCCGCTCAATCTCAACGTGCTCGATGCGAGCCGGACGCCCGGCGTGATGAGCCTGAAGCAGGCGCTGGCCGCGTGGCTCAGCTTTCAGATCGAGGTGCTGGTTCGCCGCTCCCAGGTGCGGATCGAGAAGATCGACGACCGGATCGAGCTGCTTGACGGCTTCCTGGTGGCCTTCCTCAACCTCGACCGCGTGATCGAGATCATCCGCACGGAGGACGAGCCCAAGCCGCTGATGATGGCCGAATTCTCGCTGTCCGACCGTCAGGCCGAGGCGATCCTCAACATGCGCTTGCGCAGCCTGCGCAAGCTCGAGGAGATGGAGATCGGCCGCGAGCGCGCGGCGCTGGCCAAGGAGCGCGACGAGCTCACCCGGCTGATCGAGAGCCCGGCGCGGCAGCGGACCCGGCTGAAGCGCGATCTCGCCGCGCTCAAGGACAAGTTCGCCGACGACCGGCGGACCCGGATCGAGGAAGTGGCGCCGGCGCGGGAGATCGATTGGTCGGCGATGATCGAGAAGGAGCCGATCACGGTGATCCTGTCGCAGCGCGGCTGGATCCGCGCGATGAAGGGGCATCTGGCACTCGACCAGGTCGCCGACCTCAAATGGCGCGAAGGGGACGGGCCGTTCATCCATTTCCACGCCCAGACCACCGACCGCCTCGCGCTGTTCGCGTCGAACGGCCGGGTTTACACGCTTGCCGGCGACAAGCTGCCAAGCGCGCGCGGGTTCGGCGAGCCGGTCCGGCTGTTCATCGACCTCGATGCGGAGGTCGACATCGTCCAGTTGTTCGTCGTCCGGCCGGGCATGAAGCTGCTGGTCGCATCGAGCGACGGCAAGGGCTTCGTCACTAGCGGCGACGCGACCATCGCCGAAACGCGCAAGGGCAAGCAACTGGTCAACGTCCGCCCCGGAGCGCGCGTGGCGGTGGTCCGCGCGATCGGCGAGGGGGCGGATGCCGTCGCGGTCGTTGGCGAAAACCGCAAAATGCTCGTTTTTCCGCTCGCCGAGCTCCCAGAGCTCGCCCGCGGTCAGGGCGTCACGCTGCAGCGGTATCGCGACGGCGGGCTGTCCGACGCGGTGGCGTTTAGGTTTGCCGAAGGGCTCAGCTGGGCGCTCGGCGGTGAGACGGGCCGCGTTCGGACCGAGGTCGACCTCGCCGCCTGGCGCGCTGCCCGCGGCGCGGCCGGCCGGATGCCGCCGATAGGCTTTCCGAGAAACAACCGCTTCGGATGAGCGGTTAACCAACGCACGTTAACAATCGCTCGCAAGAGCCAAAAGATACGCTGAATTAACTCCTCTCCGCCATAGAGGCTGGCATGCAGGCTGCAGCTTCCCGGGCGGCGGGGATTCAGAGGATCCGCCGGGCGGACAAATCGAACGCGACTCCGCACGTCGCCGCGGCGGACGATATCGGCTTGCTCAATGCTCTCCCGATCGCCGCCGCGATCTTCAGCTTGAAGGACGGCAAGCTGTGGGTCGAGGCGATGAATGCGAGGTTCCTCGAGCTCGCGAGCTGCGAAGGGACACCGGAAAAGTTCGCGCATACGTTCAACCATTATGCGACCGGGCCCGCGGGCTCCTTTACGCTGGACTATTTGAACGATCCGGCAAATGCGCCGGACGAGCTCGAATGGGCCGAGGGCGATGGTCTTGGCCGCCGCTTCCTGACGATCAAACTGTCGCCGCTGTCGGGGGCGCCGAATGCCGCTCGGCGGTGCCTGATGAGCGTGGTCGACCGCACGGTCGAGGTCCGGGCCGAAAACACCCTGCGCGCCGAGATGCTGCGCGACAGCCTGACCGGCCTGCCCAACCGACTCGCATTCTCCGAGGCCGTCGAGAATGTCGGCGAGAACGTGGCGCGCGACCTCGAACATGCAGTGCTCGTGGTCGACATGCTGCGGTTCTCGCGCATCAACGAATCGATGGGGAGCCTGGCCGGCGACGAGTTGCTGATCACCTTTGCCCGGCGCCTGATCCTGGCGCTGCGGGCTGGGGACCTGCTGGCGCGCACCGGGGGAAATGAGTTCGGGATCCTAGTGTCGCTCCGCCGCGGCGTCGAGGATGCCCTGAAGGCCGCCGAGCGGATCCAGGAAGTGATGGCCGCGCCGTTCAAGCTGTCGGAGCTCGAAATCCGCGTCGAATGCGCGATCGGCGTCGCGCTGATGCACGCCGGCCAGGACTCGGAGGAGCTGTTCCGCAACGCGCAGTTCGCGGTCAAGCAAGCCAAGACCGCCGGCCGGCCACAAGTGTATGAGCCCAGGCAGGCGACCGAAGCACGGCGGCGCTTCTCGATCGAAACCGAGCTTCGCCGGGCACTCGAGAAGGATCAGCTGCAGCTGTTCTATCAGCCCCTGATCAACCTCAAATCGGGCAATGTCGCGGGCTTCGAGGCGCTCGCTCGCTGGACCCACGAGGATCGCGGCGAAATCAGTCCAACCGAGTTCATTCCCGTCGCCGAGGAATCGGGACTCATCCTCACGCTCGGCCGATGGGCGATGGACAAGGCGCTGCAAACGCTCGCCGATTGGGACCGGCAGACCGGCGAGCAGCTTCCGCTCCACGTCGCCGTCAACCTGTCGGCGATCCAGATCGCGCGCGACGATATCGCTACAATGGCCGAGCGCGCGCTGAAATCGAGCGGACTGACGGGCGACCGGCTGACGCTCGAGCTCACCGAGAGCGCGATCGTTCAGGACCCGGTGCGGGCCACCCGCGTGTTCGACGGGCTGAAGGCGCTAGATGCGACGTTGGCCATGGACGACTTTGGAACGGGTTATTCGAGCCTCGCCTATCTCCAGCGTCTGCCAATCGACGTGCTCAAGATCGACAAGAGCTTCGTTTCGGGAATGATGATCGATCCGGATGCGGTGGCGATCGTCCGCGCGGTGCTGAGCCTCGCCGAAGCGCTCGGCATGTCGACGACCGCCGAAGGTATTGAAACGGTCGAGCTGGCGACGACGCTGGCAACGCTCGGCTGCGCGTCGGGGCAGGGCTATTATTTCGCCAAGCCGCTCGAGCCCGCGGCGGCCCTCGACTATTGGAAATTGCGCCGGCGTTGACCCGCTAAGGGACTGCGATAGCCGCCCCCTGGAACTGAGTTCCCAGTTCGTGCTTTATCTCCCCGGGAACAGGGGAAGGAACGGGCCATGCGGAAGTGGCTCGCAGTGGCGGCCGCGCTGCCGCTTGTCGCGGCGACGGCAGCCCATGCGCAGATGACGGGACTCGCCCCCGCCGACGTGGCCGCCGTTGCCCGGACCCGCGCACTCGACCTCAGGATATTGCAGCAGCAGGGATTCGACCGCCCGCTGCCGCTGGTTGGCGGGATGATCGCCCAGCGTGATGTCGCGCCGAACGCCGCGGTCGGCA
>DATENV010000085.1:0-2269 GCA_035274805.1 Sphingomicrobium sp.
AGGTGGTCGAGGCGTCGAAGGACAACCCTGTGTTCTACGTGCAGTACGCCCATGCGCGGATCAGCTCGCTGAAGCGGAAGGCGGCGGAGGCCGGCGTCAACCTCGGTGACCCGGCGGACCTATCGCTGCTCGACGATGAAGAGCTCGCGCTGGTCAAGCGCGCGGCGCAATATCCGCGCGTGCTCGAGGGCGCAGCACTGGCTCACGAGCCGCACCGGATCGCTTTCTATCTCTACGATCTCGCGGCTGAGTTCCACGCGTTGTGGAACCGCGGCAACGACGATCCCGAGCGCCGCTTCCTGCTCGAAAAAAATCCACAGCTTTCTCGCGCCCGGCTGGAACTGGCGATGGGAATCGCGCAGATCATCAAGAGCGGCCTTGCGTTGATGGGGGTCGCCGCAACCGAGGAGATGCGTTGATGAGCCGCGTCGACGCGGCGGCCGCGATGGACCGGCTGCCGTGGCTCCCCGACGAACCGCAGCCGCAGCGCGCAGGTCGCCGCCGAGGCGCGCTGGGCTGGTTTGCCGCCGCGCTCGCCCTGGCTTCGGTTGCCGGCCTGGGGATCGGCGTGATGAGCACCGACCAGGCTATTCCGCCCACCGCGCCGCCGACCGCGACCGTTCGCCTGCCGGAAGCCAGGCCCGCGGCACCGGCTGCGGTCCCCATGCCCGCGCAGCGAGAGGTCAATCCGGCGCCGGCGCCCGAGGTCCGCTCCGCGCCGGCGCCCGACGTGCCCATCGCCGCCCCGCCACCGCCAAAGGTGGCGGCGCCGGTGGCGCCGGAGATACCGACAGTGCGCGCCGTTCCGGGCACGGTCGGCCGAGCGGTTCAGGTCGGCGCCTTTGGGTCGCCGCGGCAGGCCATGAACGGCTGGCGCTATGTGGTTCGCGCCTACCCGGGCCTGGCCGGATTGGGCGCGGTTGTCGCAACCAGCCGAAATTCGAAAGGCCGACTGTTCTATCGCTTCCAGGTCGGTACGACGTCGCAGGCGCATTCCGAGGTGTTGTGCCAGCGCATGCAGAAGATCGACTTCAGCTGCGGGGTGGTCGGGCTGCCGAAGGCGAGGGGCGAGCGGTGAGCGACGATCGAGCCTTCGACGAGCCATTGCCATGGCTGGCCCCGGTCGAGGACGAGGACGAGCCGCGCGGGATTTCGGCGCGGCGGATGCTGGCGGCGTTGGTGGTGGTCCTGCTCGCCGGCCTGATCATCGCGGGGACCTTCTTCTGGCTTGGCCGCCGGGAGCCTGCGGTGGATGGCCCGCCCGAGCTGATCAGGGCGCCGTCTCAACCCTATAAGGTGAAGCCGCCGAACCCCGGCGGCCTCGACATCAAGGGCGAGAGCGAAACCGCGTTCGAGACCAGCGCCGGCGAGGACCGCGACTCCCAGCTGGACCTCGACAAGCTGCCCGAGACGCCGGTTGCCAAGCCCCCGAAGGAGCTGCCGAAGCAGCCAGCGACGCCCGAAACCAAGGCTCCAGCAGCCCCCCAAACGCCGCCCGAGGCACAGCCAACGGGCGGATCGGGCAGCGTGGTTCAGCTCGGCGCCTTCGCCAATCAGGCGCAGGCGGAGCGCGCGTGGACGGCGCTCTCGGCGCGCTTTCCCGCCGTCGCCGCCTTGAACAAGATGATCGTGCCCTTCTCGGGCGGAATCCGGCTCCGTGCCGGGGCCGCCTCACCGGCCAATGCCAAGCAGGTGTGTCAGACCCTTAAGGCGGCCGGCGAGAATTGCTTCGTCGCCCGATGAGGCTTGCGAGCTGATGCAGGCGGCGATTTACGGCCTCGAAGGCTTGGAACTGAATGCGGACGAGCGCGATTTCTTCCGCGATGCCGAGCCCGCCGGCTTCATCCTCTTCCACCGCAATTGCGACAACCAGGACCAGCTCCTGCGGCTGACCGACAGTCTGCGCGAGATCGCCGGCCGGGACGACGTGCCGATTCTGATCGACCAGGAGGGTGGGCGCGTCGCGCGGATGCGGCCGCCCGAATGGCCGGCATTTCCGCCCGCCGAGAAGTTCGCGCACCTCTACCGCGCAGCGCCGTCCTCGGCGATCGAGGCGGTCCGTTCCAACGCCCGCGCGCTGGGGCTGATGCTGCGCTCGGCGGGCATCAACGTGAATGCGCTGCCCCTGCTCGACGTGCGCCAGGAGGGAGCGAGCGACATCATCGGGGACCGGGCGCTCGGCTCCGAGCCGATGCAGGTCGCCGCGCTCGGCCGCGCGGTGCTCGACGGCATGGCGACGGCGGGTGTGATCGGCATCGTCAAGCACATG
>DATENV010000086.1:0-4256 GCA_035274805.1 Sphingomicrobium sp.
TCCCGCTGCGTTCGAGAATATCTTCGCAGATCTGGTCGATGCTGGTGCAGCCGGTGAGCGCCATGGCGACGCGCATCTCGGCGTCGACCAGCTTCAGCACGTGCGCGACGCCAGGCCCGCCGCGCGCGGCCAGGGCATAGACCCACGCCCGGCCCAGCAGGACGTAATCCGCGCCGAGCGCCAGCATCCGCACCACGTCCAGCCCCGAACGGACGCCGCCGTCGGCGAGGATAGGGAGGCGCCCGGCGATCGTCTCGGCAATGGCCGGCAGTGCCCGCGCACTCGACTGCACGCCGTCGAGCTGCCGCCCGCCATGGTTGGACACGACGATGCCGTCGGCGCCGCTGGCGATCGCCTCGCGAGCGTCATCGGGATCGAGGATGCCTTTCAGCACCAGCGGACCGGGCCATTCGCTGCGGATCCATTCGATGTCCTTCCAGCTCATCGAAGGATCGAAATTGTTCGCGATCCAGGTGCCGAAATCATTGAGCCCGCTGCCTTTGGCGACCACCTTGGTCAGATTGCCCATGCTGTGCGGCCGGCCGCGCAGCCCGACATCCCACAGCCAGTCGGGCCGCGAGAGCAGCTGCCCGAAACGCCGCACCTTCGCTCCCGGCCCGTGCGAGCCGGTCAACCCCGAGCGATAGTCGCGATAGCGCGAGCCCGGTGTCGGCAGGTCGACGGTGAACAGCAAGGCTTCGCACTTCGCGTCGCGTGCCCGGGCGATCAGCTCGCGCATGAACCCGCGGTCGCGGATCACGTAGAGCTGAAGCCAGAAAGGGTGTCCGCTGCCCTCGGCGACTTCCTCGATCGAGCAGGCGCTGACCGTCGAGAGCGTGAACGGCACGTTTGCGGCTGCTGCTGCCTTTGCCGCCTGCACCTCGCCGCGCCGCGCATAGAGCCCGGAAAGCCCGACCGGCCCGAGCCCGACCGGCATCGACCAGCGGCGTCCGAACAGCTCGGTCGATAAATCGATGTTCGAAACGTCGCGGAGCACGCGCTGCCTGAGCGCGACCGACTGCAGGTCCTCGACGTTCCGCCGCAGCGTCACCTCGTCGTACGAGCCGCCGTCGAGATACTCGAACAGGAAATGCGGCACCCGCGCCCTGGCAAGCGCGCGATAGTCGCTGACGCTGGCCGCTCTGCGCCGCAACTCAGGTCGCGAAGCCCGGGTCGAGCCGGTACGCCTTGCGCTTGAGCGCCGGCCAGGCGAGCAAGTTCGCCGCCAGCGGCAGCCCGACCGCGCCCTGCTGGGCGGTGATTTCGGGCGACCCTTGCGGCGGATTGTTGACCTGGTCCCCGGCCGACAGCGCCATGATCTGCGCCTGGCACGCGCGCTCCAGATAATAGAGGCGGATGAAGCATTCGCCGACGTTCTTGCCGACCGCCAATGTGCCGTGGTTGCGCAGGATCATCGCGTTCTTCTGGCCGAGGTCGGCGACCAGCCGCTCGCGCTCGTCGAGGTCGACCGCGACCCCCTCATAATCGTGGAAGGCGATGTCGCCGCGGATCAGCATCGCCGTCTGCGTCAGTGGCAGCAGCCCGTCGTTATGCGCGGCCACCGCCTGTCCGGCCGGCGTATGCAGATGCATCACCGCGTGCGCGTCGTCGCGCGCCATGTGGATCGCCGAATGGATGGTGAAGCCGGCGGGATTGGTGATGAATGGCGTCGGCTCGACCGGATTGCCGTTGACGTCGACCTTGACCAGCGACGAGGCGGTCACCTCCTCGAACATCAAATTGTAGGGATTGAGCAGGAAGTGATGCTCGGGCCCCGGGATGCGCGCCGAGAGATGCGTGAAGATGAGGTCGTCCCAGCCGTAATGCGCGATCATCCGGTACGCCGCGGCGAGGTCGACGCGGATCGCCCACTCCTCGTCGCTGACCTTGTCCTTCATCGGCGGGATGTCGACCGATTCGAGCGGCTTCAGGCCTTCGCTCATTCCGCGGTTGATGCTGTCGACTCGGTTCATGCGGGCACCTCTTGCTGGTCCGGATGAGCGGCGGCGAACGCGTCGAGCTGACTGGCGTTCGCGTCGGCGCGAAGCAACGTCGGGTAGTCATCTAGCGGCACATTGTAGCGCCGCGCATTGTACAGCTGCGGCACCAGGCACACGTCGGCCCCGGTCGGCGCGTCGCCGAACAGGAACTTGCCCGCGCTTGGGCGCGCCAGGGCCTCCAGGCCCGGCAAGCCCTCGCTGATCCAATGCGCGTACCAGGCGTCGATCTCGTCCTGCGAATGGCCAAGCTCGTTCTTGAGATATTTCAGCACGCGCAAATTGTTGAGCGGGTGGATGTCGCAGGCGACCGTCATCGCCAGCGACACCACGTGCGCGCGCTCGGCGGCCGACGCCGGCAGCAGCGGCTGGTTGGGATATTTGAGGTCGAGGTAATTGATGATCGCCAGGCTCTGCGTCAGCCGGTGGCCGTCGATCTCCAGCATCGGCACCAGCCCCTGCGGGTTGAGCGCGCGATAAGCGGCGGATTTCTGCGCGTCTTCGCGCAGGTCGACCTGGCGGCTTTCGTACTCCACGCCCTTGAGGTTGAGCGCGATGCGCACCCGGTAGGCGGCCGACGAGCGCCAGTAATCGTAGAGGATCGGTCGGGCCATCGCGCGGCTGCTTACCCCGCCGCCATGAATGGCGCCACTACCTCCGGCGGGACGCGGATCGGCCGGCCGAGCGCCTTGTCGATGATCGCCCACTGCGTCCTGGCGCGAACGCAGAGTTTGCCGTCCGGCCCGGTGAACTCCATGTGCCGGTCGAACCGCGCGCCTTGCGGTGCTTCGCCGACCCAGGTGCGGGCCGTGATGCGGTCGCCTTCGACCGCGGCGCGCAGGTAGTCGATCTCGTGCCGGACCACGACCCAGAAGTACGCGTCCTTGTGCACCGCGTCGGCGACCGAATCCCAGTGCGCGACCGCGACTTGCTGGATCCACTGGACCCACACCGCATTGTTGACGTGGCCGAGCTCGTCGATGTGCTCGGGCCCGGCCGTCAGCGCCATTTCGAACACCGGGCGATTCATTGCACCTGCGTCAGGATGAAGCCGTAGGTTTCGGCCACTTCATGCAATTTCTCCCACCGGCCGGACTTGCCGCCGTGGCCCGCCCCCATGTTGATCTTGAGCAGCAGCAGGTTGTCGTCGGTCTTGGTCGCGCGGAGCTTGGCGGCCCATTTCGCCGGCTCCCAATAAGTCACCCGCGGGTCGGTCAGGCCGCCGGTGATCAGCAGCGGCGGGTAATCCTGCGCCGTCACATTGTCGTACGGCGAATAGCTTCGGATCAGCTCGAACGCTTGCCGATCGATGATCGGGTTGCCCCATTCGGGCCATTCGCCGGGCGTCAGCGGCAGCGTGTCGTCGAGCATGGTGTTTAGCACATCGACGAACGGCACGTCGGCGACCACCGCGCCCCACAGCTCGGGGTCGGAATTGACCACCGCGCCCATCAGCTCGCCGCCCGCCGAGCCGCCGTTGATGGCGATCCGCCCCGCCTTGGTGAAGTTCGCCGCGATCAGTCCCTTGGCGACATCGACGAAGTCGTTGAAGGTGTTGGTCCGCTTGGTCAGCTTGCCGTCGAGGAACCACTTGTAGCCAAGGTCGTCGCCGCCGCGGATGTGGGCGATCGCGCACGCCCAGCCGCGGTCGAGCAGGCTGATGCGGTTGGTGTTGAAGGTCGGCGCGATCGCCATTCCGTAGGCGCCGTAGGCATAGAGGAACAGCTTGCCCTCGCCGTTCTTCTCGAAGCCCTTCTTGTAAACCACCGACACCGGCACCTTCGCGCCGTCGCGGGCGCCGACCATCAGCCGCTCGGTCGCATATTGCGACCCGTCGTACCCGCTCGGGATCTCCTGGACCTTGAGCACCTCGAGCGCGGCGCTCGCGGGGTGATAGTCGTAGATGGTAGTCGGGGTGACCATCGATGAATAGCCGACGCGGTAGGCGTCCGGCGCGAACTCGGGGTTGCCGAGGAAGAATGCGCTGTAGCTCGCCTCGGCGAACGGAATGCGCGTTTCCGCGCCGTCGTAGGTGCGCAGGATCAACTGGTCGAGCCCGTCGACGCGGCTGCTGATCGCCAGGTGGTCGCGATAGGCTATCGCGCCGGTCAGATAGACCCGGTCGGAGCCGGGAATCACCGTCTCCCACGCCTCGGGGTCGGCCGGATCGGCCATCGCCAGGCGGAAGTTCACATGGTCGTCGTTGGTGTGGATCCACAATTTCCCGTGCGCCGCGTCGACGTGATATTCTCTGGTAGG
>DATENV010000087.1:0-4041 GCA_035274805.1 Sphingomicrobium sp.
GCGATCGTCGACGACATCGGAGCGGTCGCAATCATCGCGCTCGCTTACACGACTGACCTCAACCTCCCGGCTCTTGGCGGCGTGCTGGTCGTGCTCGCCGCGATGATAACCATGAACCGTTTCGGCGTGCGTCGCTTGCTCCCCTACCTGCTCACTTTCGCGACGCTGTGGCTGCTGGTGACCGCCAGCGGCATCCATTCAACCATAGCAGGCGTCTTTGCCGCTTTGACGATTCCGCTTCGGGCAACAAACGGCAGCTCCCCTCTGAGGAGGCTGGAACACGCATTGCACCCCTGGGTCATGTTCGGCGTCACTCCGCTATTCGCCTTCGTCAGCGCCGGGGTGACGCTGACCGGCATGGCCATGCTGTTCGACCCGGTCCCGGTCGGAGTGGCGCTGGGCCTTTTAATCGGCAAGCAGATGGGCGTGTTCGGTGCCATATTCGCGACTGTGCGTACGGGCTTTGCAGGACTGCCGGACGGCACGCGCTGGCGGGATATTTACGGTGCGGCCGTCCTTTGCGGCATCGGGTTTACGATGAGCCTTTTCATCGGCGCGCTCGCCTTTCCCGATAACCCAGCCCATGCCGAATCAGCGAAGATCGGCACCCTCGCAGGATCCATAATGTCGGCGCTGTGCGGCTGGGCAATCCTGCGCTTCGGTTCCATCGGAAAAGCGGCCGCTGCCGATGTGAAGGAAGCCCAAGCACTCTTCGCCCAGGACGAGCCCGAAAGCCGCAACCGAGATTGACGCACCGCTTCGGCTACATGGACGGCATGACGCGATGAATTGCCACGGGGCCGTAACGAGACCTCTTGCCATCCGCCCAAAACAGGCGGACGGTGAAATCCTCGCATCGGCGCCCGAGCGCCCTCTCGCCAGCGACTCGCGCGCCCGTCACGGCACGAAGGGAGAGTCGCATGGCTGGAGAATCTGCAAAAGGCACTCGAGTGATCGCGCTGGTGGGACCCGCCGGCGCGGGAAAGACCAGCCTTGCCGAAGCGATGCTGTTTGCAGCCGGTGCCACTGACCGGTTAGGGTCGACGGCCAACGGCTCCAGCATCGGCGATTCGAGCCCCGAGAGCCGGCAACGGGGCGGCTCGACCGAGCTCAACCTCTACCATTTCGATTATCTCGGCGACTCGTTCGCGATCCTCGATTGCCCCGGTTCGGTCGGCTTTTCGGCCGACGGCGCGAAGGCCATTGCGATCGCCGACGTCGCGATTGTCGTGGTCGATCCCGACCCGGCCCGCGCGCCGCTCGCCGCACCGGCCCTCCGCGCGCTCGATGAGCTCGGCATCCCGCACATCGTCTTCGTCAACCGCATCGACCAGGCGCACGGCCGGATCCGCGATCTGCTGACGGCGCTGCAGCCGATCAGCGTCTCTCCGCTCATCGCCCGCCAGATTCCGATCTGGGATGGCGAGAAGATTGGCGGCTTTGTCGACCTCGCGCTCGAATACGCATTCAAATACCGTCCGGGCGCCGCATCGGAACGCATCGATATCCCGGCCGACCTCCACGAGCGCGAAGTCGAAGCGCGCACCCACATGCTCGAGCAGCTTGCCGATCATGACGACGAGCTTCTCGAGCAATTGCTGATGGACCAGTCGCCGACGCGCGAGAAGGTGCTGCAGGACCTAGCGCGCGAAACCGGCGACAATCTCGGCGTGTCGGTCCTGTTCGGCTCGGCGATCAGCTCGTGGGGCGTCCGCCGGCTGCTGAAGGCGATGCGCCATGAAGCGCCCGCGCCGCAGGCCGCGGCCGATCGCCTGGGCGTCTCCGATCCCTCGCTCTACGTGTTCAAGGTCATCCATGGTTCGATCGGCCGCCTGGCCCTCTCCCGCGTTCTCGGCGGGCGCATCGCCGAAGGCTCGGACCTGAAGGCGGAAGGTGGGGAGCACGCCCGCCTCGGCGCGCTGTTCCATGTCCAGGGCGAGAAAACCACCAAGGTCAGCGAAGCCCGCGACGGGGATGTTGTCGCGGTTGCCAAGATCGACTTCGTCAAGGCCGGCCAATGGCTCGGCGCCACTCAGCTGCCGCCGCCCGTCGAGATCAGCTACCCGGCGCGCAATTGTGCGATCGCGATCGAGCCCGCCGACCGCAAGGACGACGTCAAGCTGTCAGGGGCGCTGCAGCGGCTCAGCGAAGAAGACGCCGCGCTGGTCATCGAGCATGACGACGCAAATCACGAGATCCGCCTCAAAGGCGTCAACGACGAACATCTGAATACGGTGCTCGCGCGGCTGAAGCGCCGCTACGGCGTCGAGGTGAAGAGCCACCCGCCGAGCGTCGGCTACCGCGAATCCATCCGCAAGCCAGTGACGCAAAAGGGCCGCCACAAGAAGCAGTCGGGCGGCCACGGCCAGTTCGGCGACGTGATCATCGAGGTGAAGCCGCTGCCGCGCGGAGCCGGCTTCGTGTTCGAGGAAAAGATCCACGGCGGCTCGGTTCCCAAGCAATGGATCCCGGCGGTCGAGGAAGGGGTCCGCGAAGCGATGCGCAAGGGCCCGCTCGGCTTCGAAGTGGTCGATTGCGCCGTCAGCCTGATCGACGGCAGCTATCACAGCGTCGACAGCTCCGAACTCGCGTTCCGCCTCGCCGGCCGGATCGCGATGCAGGAAGCGCTGAGTGCCGCTGGGCCGCACCTGCTCGAGCCGATGCACAAGCTGACCGTCGTCTGCCCGTCGAGCGCCACCAGCCGCATCACGTCGGCGGTCGCCGGCCGGCGCGGCCAGATGCTCGGCATGGGCCCGCGCGACGGCTGGACCGGGTGGGACCGGATCGAGGCGCTGATCCCCGAGGCGGAGCTGTCGGGCCTCGAGGCCGAGCTACGGTCGCAGAGCCAGGGCCTCGCCACTTACGAGGCCGAGTTCGACCATCTGGCCGAACTCAACGGTCCGCTCGCCGACAAGGTCATCCAGCAAAGGGTGCCCGAGCCGGCGTAACGCCGTCCGTCATTGCGAGCGAAGCGAAGCAATCATGAGAGCGCCGACTGGATTGCTTCGTCGCTTGCGCTCCTCGCAATGACGCCTAATCCACCCCCATGAAGCACTGGTTCAAAGACCAGCATTTCCGCTCGCTGCTGAAAAACACGGGCTATCTCGGCGTGTCGAAGATCGTTGCCGCGCTGTGCGGCGTCGCGACGCTGGCATTCGCCGGCCGCGGCCTCGGCGTATTACTGTTCGGCACGCTGATCCTGATCACCAGCTACATCAAGGCGGTTAGCGGCATCGCCAAGTTCCAGTCGTGGCAGCTAATCGTGCGCTACGGCGGACACGGCGTCGCCCACGGCGACCCGGAGCATTTCAAGGTCGCCACCGGGTTCGCCTTCGCGCTCGACATGGTAAGCGGGATCGGCGGCATGCTGGTCGCTGCCGCGGTCCTCCCCTTCATCGGGACCTGGGTCGGGATCAGCTCCGAATACCTCTGGCTCGGGATGCTTTATTGCACCTTGCTGCCGATCATGAGCTCGGCAACGCCCGACGGCGTCCTTCGCGTGCTCGACCGGTTCGACCTGATCAGCTGGGCGGGCACGCTCAGCCCGATTGTCCGCGCAATCCTCGCGGCCCTAGCCTTTGCCACCGGCGCATCGTTCCCAGTCTATGTCGCGATCTGGTTCGTGACCGACCTCATCGGGAACCTCTACCCGTGGTTCCTCGGCTGGCGCGAGCTCAAGCGGCACGGCCTGCTCGAAGGCATCAAGCCGACACTACGGCCGGCGGCGCTGTCCGGCGCGTGGCGCTTTGCGATCGACGTCAACCTCGCGACCAGCGTCCAGGCGGTGTGGGGGCCGATCGGCCGGCTCGTCGTCGGCGGCCTGCTCGGTCCGGCCGGCGCGGCGCTGTTCCGGGTCGCCTCAATCCTCGCCGACAGCGCGCAAAAGCCCGCTGACCTCCTCGGCAAGGCTTTCTATCCCGAGGTCATGCGGATGGACCTGACGTCCAAGCAGCCATGGAAGCTGATGCTGCGCGGCAGCGTGCTGGTCAGCGCCGTGGCCATCCTAGCAATCCTGATCCTGCTCATCGGCGGCAAGACGCT
>DATENV010000088.1:0-3548 GCA_035274805.1 Sphingomicrobium sp.
GGCAACCCATCTGGTCAGGCCGGAACGGTTACGGCATGGGAGGACAATGGCACTCGACCTCTACCAGCGCTTGGGGCTGAAGCGGGGCGCGAGCGAGGCGGAGATCAAGAAGGCCTATCGCAGCCTCGCCAAGCAGCTTCACCCCGACCGCAACAAGGACAATCCGAACGCCGCCAAGCGCTTCGCCGACGTGACGCATGCCTATGACCTGCTGTCGGACAAGGACAAGCGCGCGCGCTACGACCGCGGCGAGATCGACGAGGAGGGCAATCCCAAGATGCCGTTCGGCGGCGGCTTCGGCGGTTATTCGCAGGCTGGAGGCCCGCAGCCGGGCGGCGGGCCGGGGTTCGAAAGCTTCAACTTCGGCGGCGCCGAGGGCGCCGATCTCAGCGACTTGTTCGACGGGCTGTTCGGTGGCGCGACCGGGGGCCGCGGCCGTGGCGGACCGTTCGGCGGCTTTCGCCAGCGCCAGGCCGCGCACAAGGGCGCCGACGTCGCCTATCGCCTGAAGGTTCCGTTCGAGGACGCGGTCGCGCTGAAGACTCAGCGGATCACGCTCGCCGACGGCAAGACGATCGACCTCAAGCTGCCCAAGGGGCTCGAGGACGGGACTCGCATCCGGCTTGCCGGCAAGGGCGAGGATGGGCCGGGCGGGCGCGGCGACGCGATCGTCACGATCGAGATCGCGCCGCATCGTTTCTATACGCGCGACGGCGCCAACATCCGCCTCGACCTGCCGGTCAGCCTCAAGGAGGCGGTGCTCGGTGCCAAGGTCAAGGTGCCGACGCCCGAAGGGGCGGTGATGCTGACCATCCCCAAGGGCACCACCTCGGGCAAGGTGCTGCGGCTCAAGGGGCGCGGTTTCGTCGCCAAGGACGGCAAGCGCGGCGACCAGCTGGTCACCGTCGAGGTCGACATTCCGCCGAACGACCCCGAATTGCTGCGCTTTGCCGAAAGCTGGGGCGGGGGCGGCAACCCGCGGGCGGGGCTCGGCGTCTAGCGCTGCTGGATGAGGGACACGTCACCCCAGTCGCCGGAAGCCCGCCGCAAGCGCCTCGCCAGCATGAGGGCCGCGTTCGGCACCGAGGTCGAGGAAAAGCTCAAGCCGCGGCTGACGCCGTGGGAAGTCGTCAAGCGGGTCGCGATCGGCGTCTATAACGATGGGTTCATCCACGCCGGGAACCTCGCTTATCTGTCGATCCTGGCGCTCTTCCCGTTCTTCATCTTGGCCGCCGCGATTGCCCACCTGCTGGGGCAGGGGCAGGATGCCCAGCTGACAGTGGTCAATGTGTTGCGGCGGCTGCCGCCGAACGTCGCGGAGACGTTGCGCGAGCCGGTCCAGGAAGTGCTTCAGGCCCGTACCGGGCCGCTGCTGTGGTTCGGCGCGATCGTCGGCCTGTGGACCGCTGCGAGCTTCATCGAAACGATCCGCGACATTCTGCGGCGCTGCTACGGCGTCAAATATTGCGCCCCCTTCTGGGAATATCGCCTGGGCTCGATGCTGGTGATCGTAGCCGCGGTGATCGTCCTGATGATCGCATTTGCCGCCAGTGCTGCGCTGACTCTGGCGCATCATGCGATCATCGAATGGTTCCCCTTTGCGCAGGATGTCGCTTCGACGCTCGGCATCTATCGGCTGGTGCCGGCGGCGACCTTGTTCTTCACCTTCTACGTTTTGTTCTACGCACTCACGCCGTCGCGCTATCGCAAGCACGGCTGCAAGAAGTGGCCCGGCGCGCTGTTCATCACCTTGTGGTGGCTGGCGACGGTCGAACTCCTGCCCAACGTCCTTGGGCTGCTCGGCGGCTACAGCCTGACCTACGGCAGCCTCGCCGGGGTGATGATTTCGCTGATCTTCTTCTTCGTGGTCGGGCTTGGGGTGGTCATCGGGGCCGAGCTCAACGCGGCGCTGGCGGAAGGCGGGGCCACCGCGCTAAAGGGCGAGGTCTATACCGGGCCGTACACGGACGAGCTCGAGGTCGAGGAACCGCAGCCCGGCGAGGACGTGGACCCGGTGCTGCAAAGAGAGGGGCCGCAACTTTGACTGGACTGATGGACGGCAAGCGCGGGCTGATCATGGGCCTCGCCAACGACCGCTCGCTCGCCTGGGGTATCGCGCGCGCGGTCGCGGGCCAGGGCGCGGAGCTGGCTTTCTCCTACCAGGGCGAAGCGCTCGAGAAGCGCGTCCGGCCGCTCGCCGAGGAGGTCGGCTCCGACTTGCTGGTCGACTGCGACGTCTCGGACATGCGCGCGCTCGACAAGACCTTCGACGCGCTCAAGGAACGATGGGACGCGCTCGACTTCGTCGTCCATGCGATCGGCTATTCCGACAAGAACGAGCTGCGCGGGAAGTTCGTCGATACCTCGATGGACAATTTCCTGATGACCATGAACATCTCGGTCTACAGCTTCGTCGCGGTCGCCCAGCGCGCGCGGCGGCTGATGAGCGCGGGCGGTTCGATGCTGACGCTGACTTACTACGGGGCGGAAAAGGTGATCCCGCATTACAACGTGATGGGCGTAGCCAAGGCCGGGCTCGAAGCCAGCGTGAAGTATCTGGCGATGGACCTCGGCCCGGAGGGGATCCGCGTCAACGGAATCTCCGCCGGGCCGATCAAGACGCTGGCTGCCAGCGGAATCGGCGACTTCCGCTACATCATGAAATGGAACGAATATAATTCGCCGCTGCGCCGCAACGTGACCATCGAGGACGTCGGCGGCGCCGGCCTTTATCTGCTGTCCGATCTTGCCAGCGGTGTCACGGGTGAGGTTCACCATGTCGACGCCGGCTACAATGTCGTCGGCATGAAGGCCGAGGACGCGCCCGATATCGCGACAGTATGATGGAGCAGGTCGCCCGCCGCGTTCGCGTGACCGGGCGCGTCCAGGGCGTCTTCTTCCGCGCATGGGCCCAGGGCGAGGCTCGCGAGCTCGGGATCAGCGGCTGGATTCGCAACTGCCCGGACGGCGCGGTCGAAGCTCACCTCGAGGGCGAGGAGGCCGACGTACTTCGCATGATCGAACGGATGCGGCGCGGCCCGTCGAACGCCCAGGTCGAAGACGTCAGCGCCGAAGATGCGCCGCCGGAGGGTCTCGGCCGCTTCGAGCTGCGGAGCTAGCCCGCGAACGGGTCGCGGACGAGGATCGTATCGTCGCGTTGCGGCAACGTTGAGACCAGCGCGGAGGAGGACCACCGCCTCTAGTTCAGAGACAAATGCGAAGCAAAGTGACCAAAGGTTCGTCCGCGCGACCGCTTCGGGTACGGACTTCGAGTCGAGTTCCGGTTGCTGTTCTCGCCAGGCTGACGACTCGCTGGACCGTCCCCGTACCCATGAGTCCCGCGAAGCCAAAAATGTGAACTGTCCCTTTGGCATCCGGTGGGAAGGGTACCGGTAGCAGGCCCTGTCCGAGCGCGTCAGCCGTACACAGTTGCAGCTGTGACGGCGATTTCGTGGAGCTCAGCACTGCCACGACAGGTTTGGCCAGCTGTTGGCGTAGGTCGGCGTCCGCTCTTCCTGGGGTAGGTAGAGCAAGCAGTCCGAGGGCGG
>DATENV010000089.1:0-4408 GCA_035274805.1 Sphingomicrobium sp.
GTCTCGGTGCGTACGGGCTTGGCCGCGTTTATCCGCCGCTCGGGCCGACCGCGGGCACGGTCGCGCCGGCGGAACGCTATGTTTCCGCTCAGGTCGGGGAAAGCGATGTGACGCTTGGCGACACGTCGGTTCCCGAACTCATGCAGACCGACGCGTTCGAACTGATGGTCAAGGACCCGCAGTTCCGGTCTCTCGCCGCGAGCCCTGGCTTCCAGGCGCTGCTTGGACAGCCGCAGGTGATGGCCGCACTATTATCCAATCCGCAGGCATTCGCGTCATTGGCGTCGCAGCCGCAGTCCTTCGCGGGAGTCGCCCAGGCGGCGCAGAGCCTCGCTTCAATTGCACCGGCGGCGCGCGGCCAAAACGCCGGCATGCTACAGGCCGTCTATGGCCACGCGGACGCGATAAAGGCGCTTCTCTCGCATCCGGACGCTTTCGCCTCGATCGCCGCCAACGCGGCTGCCTTCGGCAATCTCGCCAATAATGCCAATGCCTTCGGCAACGCGCTGAACACCGGCGACGCCCGATTTAAGAATAACGCGGTCGCGTTTCAGCAGCTTGCCAACGACAAAACGGCAATGAGTGCGCTGGCTGCGGATCCTGGCGTGTTCAAGTCGCTCGCCGCCAATGCCGGTTCGTTCAAGGCGTACGCGGGCCAGCCGCAGGTGCTTCTGGCGACGGTCAAGAACGCCGCAAATGCCGCGCAGCTCGCGGCCCAGGCCGGGATTTCGCAGCAGGCTTTCCTGGCGGCAGCGGCGAACCCGAATGCCTTCAGCGCGCTGCTCGGCCAGCCGAAGGCCGCGCAAGCGGTCGCCGGCCATTACCAGGCCTTCGCAGCGCTTGCCTCGCAGCCTGACGTGCTGAAATCCGTCTTCGCCAATGCTGGGACGTTCAAGCAGTTCGCCAACAATTCGGCCGCATTCTCGCAGTTCGCTGCGACGGCCGGAAACAATGCGAAATTCGCGAACAACGCGAACTCCTTCCAGCAGCTCGCCAACAATGCCGACGCGATGAAGGCGCTGCAGGCCGATCCGCAGGTGTTTGCAGCGGTCAGCGCCAACTCGGCGGCATTCGCGAGCCTTGCCAACAATGCGAACCAGCTGACGCCGCAGGTGATGGCGACCGTCGGCCGGAACGCCGCGGCTTTTGCCAACCTTGCCAATTCCGCCCAGCTCGCCGGCTGGGCGAAGGCGTTGCAGGCGTATAACGCGACCTCGCTCGCGGCCTCGGCGGCAGCCGCCGGCAAGATCAATAACGCCGCATTGCAGGCCGTGTTGGCGAATCCTCACGCCGCGTCCGCGATGTTGTCCAACCCGAGCGCTTTCGCAGCGGTTAGTAAGCAGTCTGCCGCCTTGGCCACGGTCGCTTCGAACCAGAAGGCGTTCCTGGCAGTGGCTTCGCAGCCCAACCTGGCCGCCGTGATGGGCAATCCGAGCTTTGCGGCGGCGCTCAACCAGGCTGGCGTAGTTCAGTCCCAAGCGAACTGACGCGGCGGCCGGGGGAGCCGCTCGTTTGGGGGTAAAGCGTTTTACCGGGCGCCGGCGTGCATGCCGCACGCTGGCGCTCGCTGTTCTTCTCGCCTCCACCTCCGCCTTCGCTCAGACACCGGCCAAGCAGCCCCCGCCGCCATCGCCAGCCGACACGACGACAGTCGTGGAAAAGCCCGACGCCGTTACTCCGCCGCCCCAGGATACGCCGCCGGCCGAACCGGTTCAGCCCGCAGCGACCAAGCCTGATGCGCCGGCACCGCAAACTCCTGAGCATGTCCCGCAAGACGCCTCTGGATTTCGCCTCTCGACTCTCGAGACCCGCAACCTCTCGCTGCTCTATCTGGATCCGGTCCAGACCTACCTGACGCCCTATCTCGGCCGCGCATTCGAAAACTCCCTCGCCTTTCACGAGAAGCAATTCCGCTGGAAGCCGTGGGACCGCGCGACGATCCTGCTCAAGGATTTCTCGGATTACGGCAATGCGGCCGCGCTGGGTTCGCCGAGCAACATGGTCCTGCTCGACGTCGCGCCCTTGTCGCTTTCGATGGAGACATTCTCGCCCGGCGAGCGATTCTTCACCCTGACCAACCATGAGCTCGCGCACGTCGCCGCGATCGACGTGTGGAATCAACGCGATGCCTTCTGGCGCCGATTCCTGGGCGGCAAACCCATGCCGCTGCAGAAACATCCGGAATCCATCCTCTACAATTTCCTGACCAGCCCGCGAAACCTGACGCCGCGCTGGTACATGGAAGGCAGCGCCGTCTTCTTCGAAACCTGGATGGCCGGCGGTTTGGGCCGCGCGCAGGGCGGGTACGACGAGATGGTGTTCCGCGCGAAGGTCCGCGACGGCACGCGGATCTATTCGCCGCTGGGGCTGGAGAGCGAAGGCACCGTCGCGGACTTCATGGTCGGCGCCAACTCCTACCTCTACGGTACCCGATTCTTTTCTTATTTGGCGCTGGCCTACGGACCCGAGCGCTCGGTCGAATGGCTACGGCGGTCCGAAGATTCGAAGGCCTTCTACGCGAGCCAGTTCAAGCACGTGTTTGGCAAGTCCCTCGACGCGGTCTGGGACGAATGGATCGCCTTCGAGCAGAAGTTCCAGAAGCAAAATCTCGCCGCACTCGCCAAATATCCGCTCAGCGAGGCGACGCATCTTTCGCCGCGCGGTCTTGGGTCGATGTCGCGCGGCTTCATCGATGACAAGACCAACAGCCTGGTCGCGGCCTTTCGCTATCCCGGCCGGATCGGTTTCCTCGGGCGCATGGACCTTGCGACCGGCAAGTTGACGCATCTCGCCGATCTCGACGGGATGATGCTCTACAAGGTGACCAGCGTCGCCTTCGATCCGTCCAGCCGGACGGCTTTTTATATCAATCAGAATTACGCCTACCGCGACCTCAACGCGATCGATGTCGACAGAGGACGAAAGCGTCGGTTGCTGACCGACGCCCGGATCGGTGACCTGGCCTTCAACCGGGCCGACAAGAGCCTGTGGGGCCTGCGTCACCAGAACGGGTTCGTCACCCTCGTGAGAATTCCGGCGCCCTACACCAGCTTCAATCAGGTCAAGACGTTTCGCTATGGCGAGATCCTGTTCGATCTCGACATCTCGCCCGATGGCGAGCTCATCGCGGCTTCGTACGGCACCGTTGACGGCAAGCAGTCGATGCGGGTGTGGAAGCTCTCCGATCTCGAGCAGGGTGACGCAGAGAACCCTGTCACCACACTCTCACTGCCGCCGTCGGTGCCCGAGAACTTCACGTTCACGCCCGACGGCAAGGCGCTGCTCGGCAATTCCTACTTTACCGGCGTCTCGAATGTCTTTCGGGTGGATATCGAGAGCGGGAAATACGACGTGCTGACCAACGCAGCGACCGGATTTTTTCGGCCGCAGCTCCGGCCCGACGGGTCATTATTCCTCTATGAATACACCGGCGAGGGGTTCAATCCGTCGATCGTCCAGCCGCAGGTGCGCGAAGACTTGGGGAACGTCCGCTTCCTCGGTAACGAGGTGGTCAAGGCTCACCCCGAACTCAAGTTATGGGGCGTCGGGTCACCCGCCAAAATCCCGCTCGACGAGCTCATCACGCAGCGCGGATTCTATGATCCGTTGCGACGCATGCGCTTCGACGCGCACTATCCGATCGTATCCGGTTATGCGCGTTCCCCGGCGTTCGGCTATTACCTTCACCTCGCCGACCCGCTGCAGTTCCGCCAGCTGAGCGCGAGCATCGCGATCTCGCCGTTCAAGAAAGTCCGGGGGAGCGAGCGGCTGCACGTCAACGTCGAATATCAGACGCCGAACTGGAAGCTGACCTACTGGCACAATCTCGCGGATGTGTACGACCTGGCGGGACCGGTTCTGCGCAGCCGTAAAGGCGATGCGGTGATCGCCAGCTATAACAAGCCGCTGATCTACGATCCGCCGCGCCAGCTCGACATTTTCGGGTCGGCATCGGCATTCTTCGGGCTCGAGCAGCTCCCCGGCGCGCAAAACATCGCGAGCCCGAAGAATCTTCGGTCGGCCGATCTCGGGCTCCGCTACACCAACACCACCAAGGCCCTCGGAGGCGTCGACCACGAGAAGGGTGTGGCGGCTCGGATCGTCGCTGCGGCGGATCAGGCGCAGGGCCATCTTTATCCCAAGCTTTACGGCGGCGTGGACGTCGGGACTGCGCTGCCATGGGGCAACAGTTCTGCCTGGCTTTATGCCCACGCCGGTTGGGCCGGCGGCATGCGCTCAAGCCCCCTCGCCGCTTATTATTTCGGTTCGTTTCAGAACAACTATGTCGATGATCGCAGCGAGAAGCGCTACCGCGAAATGGAGAGCTTTCCCGGCTTCGCGATCAATGAAATCGCTGCCCGGCGCTTCGCACGGTTGACCGGGGAAGTGAATCTCCCACCAATCCGCT
>DATENV010000090.1:0-5312 GCA_035274805.1 Sphingomicrobium sp.
CCGATTTTCGGCCGGCCGTCAGCTTCCGACAACAGCTTAGCCGCCTCCGGGCTGGTCCAGTCGAGGTCGCCGACGTAGCGCCACACTTCCTTACCGCTGGCGTCGAACAGGATCGACGTCGGCAGCACCACGTCCGGCCCGAGCGCCCCCGATAAGCCCATCTTGTCGTCCTGGTAGGGCTTCAGCATCGCAATCCCGTGGGCCTTGAGAAAAGCTACGACCGAAGCATGGGGACCGGTATCCTGGCTAACCGCCAGCACTTGGATTCGCCCGCTCTGCGCCAGCTTGTCGAGCGTCGGCAGCTCCTTTACGCACGGCGCGCACCAGCTCGCCCACAGGTTCACCAGCACCGGCTTGCCGCTGAAGTCGGCGATGCTGACTGGCTTGCCGTCGGCGTCGTTAAAGACCTTGTCCGGCGGCGGTTTGCCCCGGTCGTCGCGGTGCACGCCCTTGATTCCGCCGGCCTCGACCGAGGTGGCAGTATTATTCTCAGCGGGCTGCGGCTGTTGGCAGGCCACGAGCAGGAGCATCAAAAGGATCGCGAGCTGGATGCGCATGCGCCGGCGCTAGCGCATTGAATGACGAGTCGCTACTCGGAGCGCATGAGGGCCTCGCGCTTTGTCCTGATCGGCACAATTCTCGCGCTGGCCGGCTGCGGCCGCCAGGTCGATCTTAAGCCCGCGCCCGGCCATCCGATGCCGGTGAAGCCGCTGATGGCCCGCACGACCCCGACCGTCGCCGAGCTGCTGACGCCCCCGACTTATGCGCGGCCGGACCGCGTCGATGAGCTGGTGAAGAAGTCGCAGCCGCGCCAATCCGATCCGTTCGACCTGCCGCCGCCGAGCGGCGGCAACGCGCCGACGCTGCCAGCGGGAACGGACCCGTCGCCCGTCACCAACGACACCGGACCAGCGACGCCGAAATGACCAGCCGAGTTCGCAAGGCCGTCTTCCCGGTCGCGGGCCTGGGCACCCGCCTGCTGCCCGCTACCAAGAGCATCCCCAAGGAGATGATCACGGTCGTCGACCGGCCGCTGATCCAATACGCGGTCGACGAAGCGCGCGAAGCGGGGATCGAGCAACTGATCTTCGTCACTGGCCGCGGCAAGGCGGCGCTGGTCGACTATTTCGACCAGGCCTACGAGCTCGAGGCGACGCTCCGCGAGAAGGGCAGGAGCCTCGACGTGCTCGAGCCGTCCAACGCGCGCTTCGGCGAGGTCGTGACCGTCCGTCAGCAGCAGCCGCTCGGCCTCGGCCACGCGGTCTGGTGTGCGCGCCACATCGTCGGCAACGAGCCGTTCGCAGTGCTCCTCCCCGACGAGCTGATGTTCGGCACCCCCAATTGCCTGGCACAAATGGTCGAGGCCTATGACAAGGTCGGCGGCAATATCGTTGCCGCGCTGGAAGTGCCGCCGGAAGAGACGCACAAATATGGCGTGATCGATCCGGGCGCGAGCGGCGGCCGGCTGACCGAGATCCGCGGCCTGATCGAAAAGCCCGCGTCCGGAACGGCGCCCTCGAACCTGATGCTCCCGGGCCGCTACATCCTCCAGCCCGAGGTGATGCAGGCGCTCGATGCGCAGGAGCGCGGCGCGGGCGGCGAGATCCAGCTCACCGACGCGATGGCCAAGCTGATCGGCAACCAGCCCTTCCACGGCTATCGCTTCGAGGGCGAGCGCTACGACTGCGGCAGTGCCGCGGGCTTCGTGATCGCCAACGTGGCGATGGCGCTACAGCGTGCCGATGTCGGACCGGCGGTCCGCGAATTCATAGGCGGGCTTTAGCCAGCGCTTCCTTGAGCTCGCCGACCTGGATCGCGCGTTCGACGACGCGGGCGTCGAGCACCGCATTATCCTCCTGCAGGCGCTTGAACGTCCGCGCCCGCTCGATGCGCCGGTCGATCCGCGCGATCAGGACCTCGAAGTGGAACGGCTTGAGGATGACGTCGTCGGCGCCGCCGGCATAGGCGCGCACCGCGCCCTTCGGGTCCGATTTTCCGGTGATCAACATCACGGGCACGTCGTTCCATTGCACTTCGCCGCGGATCGCGCGCGCGAGCTCGGCGCCGCTCATTCGCGGCATGTTCAGCTCGGCGAGCACGAGGTCGATCGGCAGGCGGTACAGCTCGGCGATGGCCGACGCGGCACTGTCGGCGGTGGTCACGCGATAGCCCGCTTCGGACAATCGCCGCGCCATGACCCCGAGGTTGGTTCGGTTCGGCTCGACCACCAGGATGCGGGGCCGTTCGTCGGGCTCGGGGTAGCGAATATCCATCGCTCCCAGCGCTAAGCAAAAATGGTTAACGCCGCGTTAGGAGCTTACGGCTCCAGCTCGACATCCCAGTAGAGATAGTCGCGCCAGCTTTCGTGCAGGTAATTGGGCGGAAACGCGCGGCCGTGCTCCTGCAACTGCCAGGTGGTCGGGCGGATCGGCTCGCGCTGGAAGTGCATATGCGCTTCGGTCGGAGTCCGGCCACCCTTCCTGAGGTTGCACGGCGCGCAGGCGGTCGCGACATTCTCCCACGTCGTGCGGCCGCCATAAGCGCGCGGGATCACGTGATCGAAAGTGAGCTCTCGCGCGGTGCCGCAATAGACGCAGCGGAAGCGGTCGCGCAGGAACAGGTTGAACCGGGTGAACGCGGGATATTCGTTCGGCCGGACATAATCGCGCAGCGCAATCACGCTCGGCAGCTTCAGCGCGATGCTCGGGCTGTGCACTTCGCGGTCGTAGTGCGCGACCACATCGACGCGCTCCAAAAACATCGCCTTCACTGCGGTCTGCCACGGCCACAGCGACAGCGGATAGTAGGACAGCGGCGTGTAGTCGGCGTTGAGCACCAGCGCCGGGCAGCTTTCGGGATGACGGATCAGCTCGGGATGATACATGCGGGCGACAACAGCCTTTCGTTCGGTTCGGATCCGAACTGCTGCTCCCCGGCCCCGTCGCACATGCCCCATGAAGGGCTAGGGAGGAGAGGGCGGTGCGGCCCGTCTTCCCTTGTTGCCCGCCGGATGCCAACCCGGCGTGACAGATGGATGAATCGGGAATTGCAGAGTCCGCGTCAAGAGGCGCACCGATGATGGTCACGCGGTTTGCGCCTTCTCCGACCGGACGGTTGCATTTGGGCCACGCTTTCAGCGCCGCTTTGGGGCATGCGCGGGCGACAATCGCCGGCGGCCAATTCCGGCTGCGGATCGAGGATCTCGACCAGACACGCTGCAAGCCGGAGTTCGTCGACAGCATTTTCGAGGATTTGCGGTGGCTCGGGCTCGATTGGGATGGGCCGGTGCTGATCCAGTCGCAGCGCACGCCCGCCTATCAAGCCGCGCTCGATCAGCTTAAATCGCGCGGCCTCGCCTTCGCCTGCTTTTGCACCCGCGCCGACATTGCAGAGTCGCTGACCGCGCCTCACGGCGATGCCGCGACGTCCTATCCCGGCACCTGCCGCTCGCTGCCCGATGATCCGGAGCGGCGAGCGACCACGCCCCACTGCTGGCGACTAGATTCGGCAAAAGCGCTCGAGCTGACCGGCTTGCCGTCCTGGACCGAGGCCGACGGGACGCGTTTCGGTGCCCAAGCGCGGGACATTGGCGATGCGATCCTCGCCCGCAAGGACGCGCCGGCTTCCTACCACCTCTCCTGCGTCGTCGACGATGCGGCGAGCGGCGTGACCACGGTCGTCCGCGGTGCCGACCTGCGCGCCTCGACCCCGATCCAGCGGCTGCTGCAGCGCCTGCTCGAGCTGCCCGAGCCGGCCTACCTCCACCACCCGCTGATCACGCACGACGACGGCCGCCGCCTTGCCAAGCGCGACCTCGCGCCGACGCTGGCCGCGATGCGCGACTCCGGGCTCGATGGGCGGCAACTCGCTGGCGATTTACTCGCCGGCAAGCTTCCGCTTGGTTTCGCTTTTTCGGACGCGTAGAGCGCCCGCATGACGCCGCTCCTGACGATCCTGCTGCTCCTCGCCATGGCGGCGACGGCCTATGTCCTCGTGCGCGGCGTGATCGCCATGGCCTCGGGCAAGGACGTCACCGGCGAGCAGCAGCAAGGCTGGATGCGCAAGCGCGTGCTGTTCCAGGCGGTCGCGATCGTCATCGTCGTCCTGATCCTCGTCGTCGCCGGCGCCTCGGGCCGGTAGGCAGTTGGTCAAGCTCAACAAGATCTACACCCGCACCGGCGACGGCGGCAGCGCCGGGCTGGTCGACGGCAGCCGGGTCAGCAAATCCAGCCTGCGCATGGCGGCGATCGGCGAAGTCGACGAAGCCAATGCCGCGATCGGCGTCGCCATTTCGGCGCTCGCAGCCGGCAATGTTGCCGACCGCCTGCTGCTCATCCAGAACGACCTGTTCGACCTCGGCGCCGACGTCGCGACCCCGGGCGAGGTCGACGGCGCGCTGCGTATCGTCGCCTCGCAGGTCGAGCGACTCGAGCGCGAGATCGACGCGATGAATGCCGATCTGGCACCGCTGACCAGCTTCATCCTGCCGAGCGGTCCGGCCGGCGTTTCCAGCCTCCACCTTGCCCGCGCGATCGTTCGCCGCGCCGAGCGCGCCGCCGTCGCGCTCAACGAGTCCGAACCGCTCAATCCAAGTCTGCTCGCCTATCTCAACCGCTTGTCCGACCATTTGTTCGTCGCCGCGCGCTTCGTCGCCGCGGGCGAGGGCGGCGATGTGCTGTGGAAGCCCGGCGCCTCGCGCGGCTAGCTTTTCGTTACGGCCCCGCGCGACTTTCGCTCGCTCATGCGTTAATGCGCGCATGATGGCGACCCAGGCTCAAGTGCGGCCCGCCGACGAGCTTTCGAAGCGGCTGTTCGCGACGCGCAGGCTGACCCTCGAGCTTGCGGCGCCGCTGTCGGACGCCGACGCGACCATCCAGCCGTTCCCCGACGCTTCGCCGGCGAAATGGCACCTGGCGCACACGACCTGGTTCTTCGAGACATTCGTGCTGCGCGATCATGTGCCCGGCTACCGCGCGTTCGACGAGCAATACGCCTTCCTGTTCAACAGCTATTACGAAGCCGAAGGTCCGCGCCATGAGCGCCCGCGGCGCGGCATGCTCAGCCGTCCATCGCTCGACGAGGTCCGCGCCTATCGCGCCCACGTCGATGAAGCGCTCGAGGGCGCGCTGCCGTCGCTCCCGGCCGTGGCGCTCGAACTGATCGAGCTCGGCATCAATCATGAGCAGCAGCATCAGGAGCTGTTCCTCGCCGACATTCTCGCGTCCTTTGCCGCCAATCCGATCGAACCCGCTTACGGCGAACTCCCGCCGCCCGCCTGCTTCGCGGTCGAGCCATTGTCCTGGCATCGCGGG
>DATENV010000091.1:0-3064 GCA_035274805.1 Sphingomicrobium sp.
CAAGGCCGGCGCCGCGGTCGATGGGCTGCAAAGCGCCGAGGAGCGCGACAGCGCCGCCGAGATGGCGGGCGCGCTGTCGTGGGGCAACATCCACCGGCTGTGGCAGATGCTGCTCAAGGGGCTGCAGGACGTCGAGATCGCGCCCGACCCTCGCGAAGCGGCGGAAATGGCGCTGCTGCGGCTGATCCATGCCGCCGACTTGCCCGATCCGGCCGCGTTGATGGCCAGGCTGGGCGGCGAAAGCGCCGGGCCTGCGAGTTCATCGGCAGCGGCGACCACGGCAACGGGACCGACCGCGCGCATCCCGGCCGATTTCGTCGCGCTGGTGAAAGCGGTCGAGCGGAGCGGCAAGCACTTGCTTGCGCAGCAGCTCCATGACCAGGTCGGCCTGGTCCGCTACGCGCCGCCGGAGTTGGTGCTGAAGCCGATGCGGCCGCTGGGCGGCGACTGGCCGCGCGACCTCGCGCTGGCGCTCAAGGCCGCGACCGGCGCGAGCTGGCAGGTCTCGCTGTCGGACGAGGCCGGCGAGCCGTCGCTCCTCGACCGGGAGAAAATGGCCGAGGAACGCGTTCGCGCCGATGTGCTTGCCGATCCCAATGTCCGCGCGGTGATGGACGCGTTTCCGGACGCCGAGCTCGAATCCTTTTCAACGAGAGGCGTCTGAACATGCCCGAAATGCCCGACTTCGAATCGATCATGCAAATGGCGCAAAACGCGCAGAACGAGCTGCAGAAGGCGCAGGACAATCTCGACAAGATCGAGGTCGAAGGCGTCGCCGGCGGCGGCATGGTGAAGGTGCGCGCGACCGCCAAGGGCAGGATTCTCGGCGTGGACATCGACGAAAGCCTGCTCCAGCCGTCGGAAAAGACCATGGTCGAAGACCTGGTCGCCGCGGCAATCAATGACGCCCGCGGCAAGGCGGACTCCGCTGCAGCGACCGAGATGCAGAAGATGCAGACCAGCCTGCCGCTGCCGCCAGGGTTCAAGCTCCCGTTCTAACGCGCTTGCGAGCGGCCGTTTTTACGCCATGATGAGCCTCGACGGGAGGCGCTGATGGTCAGGCTCGGCGCAATGCAGGACTTTCCGCTCCGCATCATGCGGCTGATGGACCATGCCGAGCGCGAGCATGGGACGCGCGAGATCGTCGCGGCGCGGGCTGACGGCACGATTGTCCGCACCAACTGGCTCAAGCTCGCCCACGATGCGCGGCGCATGGGCCAGGCGCTCGAGCGCTTCGGCATCCGGCCGGGCGACCGCGTCGCGACCCTGGCGATGAACCACGACCGCCATCTTGCGGCATGGTTCGGAGTGGTCGGCATGGGCGGCGTACTGCATACGCTGAACCCGCGGCTGTTCGACGACCAGCTTACCTACATCATCAACCACGCAGAGGACCGCGTCATCTTCTACGACCGGGTCTTCGCTCCGCTGGTCGAGCGCTTGAAAGCGCACTGGACCAGCGTTGAGCAGCTAATCTGCTTCGACGATGAATTCGACGACTGGCTCGCCGCCGAGGACGGCGATTATCGCTGGCACGAAGGCGACGAGCGCGACGCGTCGGGCCTCTGCTACACCAGCGGCACCACCGGCAATCCCAAGGGCGTGCTCTACGAGCACCGGTCGACCGTGCTCCACAGCATGTCGATCATAGCCCCGGACATTTTCGACGTTTCCGCGCGCTCGGCGATGCTGCCGGTCGTGCCGATGTTCCACGCCGGCAGTTGGTGCATCCCCTATGCGGCGGCGCTGGCGGGCTTCAAGCTGATCGTCTGCGCCGACAACCAGCCCGAGCGGCTGTGCCGGCTGTTCAACGAGGAAGGCGTGACTCACTCGGCGGGCGTTCCGACGGTGTGGCTGGGCATGATCGACCACGTCGAGCGCACCGGGGCTGCACTGGGCAAGCTGCACACGATCATCGTCGGCGGTTCGGCCGCACCGCCGGCCACGATCCGCTGGTTCCGCGAGCGCGGCATCCGCGTCAATCACCTGTGGGGCATGACCGAAATGTCGCCGATCGGCACCGTCGGCGCGCCGCCGGCGAACTGGGACGGGATGAGCGAGGACGAGCAGGTCGCTTACATGGCCCGGCCAGGACGCTCGATGTTCGGGGTCGAGCTGCGCGTCGTCGACGATGGGGGCAACGTCCTCCCCCGCGACGGCAAAAGTTCGGGGCGGCTGCAAACCCGCGGACCGGCGGTTGTCAAACGTTACTTCAAACAGGATCACGACTGCGTCGACGAGGACAACTGGTTCGACACCGGCGACATCGCCGTCATCCATCCCGACAATTCGCTGCGATTGACCGACCGCGCCAAGGACGTGATCAAGTCGGGCGGCGAGTGGATCAGCTCGATCGACCTCGAGAACGCCGCAGTCGGCTGTCCCGGCGTCGCCGAGGCCGCGGCCATCGGCATCCCGCACCCCAAGTGGGACGAGCGGCCGCTGCTACTGATCGTCCGCGATCCGGGCAGCAACGTCGGCGAAGCGGAGGTGCGCTCGTTCCTGTCGGGCCAGATGGCCAAATGGTGGATGCCCGACGCGATCGAGTTCGTCGAGGAACTGCCGCACACGGCCAGCGGCAAGCTATCGAAGAAGGACCTGCGCGACCTGTATCGCGACTATCGTTTCGCGAATGCCGAGGCGATGGTGGGACGGGATTGAGCTTCTAATCCGTCATGCCAGCGAAGGCTGGCATCCATGCCGTTGAACAGGCACTAACAATCGAGTGAAGCGCGGGTGGGTCTACATCATGACGAACAAACCCTTCGGAACGCTGTACATTGGCGTGACGAGTAACCTCGCGGCACGTCTCTGGCAGCATCGCAATGGTGAAGGATCCAAGTTCTGCAAACGCTACGGCCTGACACGGCTCGTCTATGCCGAGGAGCATGATCGCATCGACGATGCGATAGCGCGAGAGAAGATGATGAAGGCATGGAACCGTAATTGGAAACTGCGCCAGATCATCGAGGTTAACCCGGACTGGGATGATCTATTCGAGACGATCCAAGGCTAAGCACACTGTTCGACGACATGGACCCCAGCCTTCGCTGGGGTGACAATT
>DATENV010000092.1:0-10613 GCA_035274805.1 Sphingomicrobium sp.
GGGTGAGGCTGCTTCCCGAACCGCTGCGAATCCCGGCATTTCGGTTTTTTTGGCTGGCGCGTCTCGCAACCACGATCGCGCAAATGGCGATGGTCATCGTCATCGGCTGGCAAGTCTATGACATTGCCCGCGAGACGATGAGCATCCGCGAGGCGGCATTCCAGCTCGGACTGATCGGCCTCGTCCAGTTCGTCCCGTTGTTCGTGCTCACGCCGGTCAGCGGCTGGACCGCCGACCGGCTCGACCGGCGCCACATCGCGCGCGCGGTCGTGTCGCTCGAGCTGTTTTGCGCGCTGATCCTGTTCGTCGCGACCTGGCGCGAGTTCATCAACCTGCCGATCCTGTTCGGCGTGGCCGCGCTGCTCGGCGTGGCTCGGGCATTTGCCGGTCCCGCGCTCGGCGCGCTGGCGCCCAACCTCGTGCCGCGTGCGATCCTCCCGAACGCCATCGCCCTGAGCTCCGCGGCATGGCAGACCGGCGCGATCGTCGGGCCGGCGCTCGGCGGTATCCTCTACGACGTGACGCCCCACTTTCCCTATGGCCTCAGCGCCTTGCTGTTCGCCTTTTCGGTCGCGTGCCTGTTCACGATTCCGCCGATTACGCGCACCCCACTGAGGCCGGGGAGCCCGATCAGCCAGATGGTCGACGGCCTCGCTTACGTGCGGCGCAACCGGCTGGTGCTTGGCGCGATCACGCTGGACCTGTTCGCCGTGCTGCTGGGCGGCGTCACCGCAATGCTGCCCGTCTATGCCCGCGACATCCTCCACGTCGGCGCGGATGGCCTCGGCCCGTTGCGCGCGTCACCCGCGTTCGGTGCGACGCTGATGGCGATCATCTTTTCGGTCCAGCCGCTGAGGACCAATGTCGGATTGAAGATGCTTGCTGCCGTGGTCGTGTTCGGCGCGGCGACCGCGATCTTCGGCTTCTCCACCTCGTTTGCGCTATCCCTCGCCATGCTCGCCCTGCTCGGCGCGGCGGACATGTTCTCGGTTTACATCCGCCAATCGCTGATTCAGCTGCATACGCCCGACGAAATGCGCGGCCGCGTTTCCGCAGTCTCGACGCTAGCTATCTCCGCGTCGAACGAGCTTGGCGAAACTCGCAGCGGCTTCGCCGCCGCACTAATCGGACCGGTGACCGCGACCGTCGCCGGCGGCGTCGCGGCGATTGGTGTAACGCTGCTGTGGGCCGGCCTTTTCCCGGAGCTTCGGCGCGCCCGCACCTTCGCTCTGCCCGAACCGCCACCGGAAGAAGCTGACGTCGTCGCCACCGGCGTGTAACGGCCGCCTTGCAAAACACCGCCGGCATTCCGATTTGCCGCATCGCACAACCAAGAGGAGAGCCAGGGCATGAAGGCCGCCAATATCCTCGAGACGATCGGCGACACCCCCCACATCCGCATCAACCGCCTGTTCGGCGACCGCGCAGAAGTGTGGATGAAATCGGAGCGGGCCAATCCCGGCGGGTCGATCAAGGACCGCATCGCTTTGTCGATGATCGAGGACGCCGAGCGCAGCGGCAAGCTCAAGCCCGGCGGCACGATCATCGAGCCGACGTCGGGCAATACCGGCATCGGTCTGGCGATGGTTGCCGCGGTCAAAGGGTACAAGCTGATCCTCGTCATGCCCGACAGCATGAGCGTCGAGCGGCGTCGCCTGATGCTCGCTTATGGCGCGGAGTTCGAGCTGACCGACCGCGCGAAGGGCATGAAGGGCTCGGTCGACCGAGCCAACGAGCTGATCGCGCAAACGCCCAACAGCTGGATGCCGCAGCAGTTCGACAATCCGGCCAACGTCGACGCCCACCGGCGGACGACCGCGCAGGAGATCCTTCGCGATTTCGGCGATCAGCCACTGGACGCAATCATCACCGGCGTCGGCACCGGAGGCCACATCACGGCCTGCGCCGAAGTGCTGAAGCCGGCGTGGCCGAAGCTGAAGGTGTTCGCGGTCGAGCCGGCGCTGTCGCCGATCCTGTCGGGCGGTGCTCCCGGCCCTCACCCGATCCAGGGGCTCGGCGCCAATTTCGTCCCCAGCATCCTCAACACCGAAATCCTTGACGGGATCATCGACGTCGATGCCGGCAAGGCGAAGGAAATGGCGCGCCGCGCCGCCGCCGAAGAGGGATTGCTGATCGGCATTTCGTCGGGAGCAGCGCTGGCGGCTGTGGAAGACAAGCTGCCGGAGCTCGGGGAGCGACCCCGAATCCTGACGTTCAACTACGATACCGGCGAGCGCTATTTGTCGGTCCCGGACTTCCTCCCGGAAGAAGCCTAACCGGCCCTTAACCCTGCTTCTTGGCGACCCCGTTAACGGGGCGTCGTTAAACACCTTCGCATCGGCATAGCTCGCGCGCGTGTACGTCGCGTCGGGCGGACTTCTGGGAACCCCATGCGTAGGTCACGATTCGCCAGGGAAATCGAAGGCAGCGACTCGGTCAGCGAATGGCCGTCGATACGCGACACCTTGTGGTTCGACGTTCGCAACCCGGAACGCAGCGACGAAGTGCCCCTGGCTGAATGGCGCGTCGCCGGCCTCGACCATATCGCATTGCTGATGGGCTTTACCCATCTGCTCGTCATCGTCGGCTATGTCCTGCTGTCGCGATCGCTCGAGTGGTGCCTGTGTCTCGATAACCCGCTGATCCCGTCGGTCTTCGTGATCGTCGTCGACGGCATTGCCGCGACGGCCCTCATCACCCGCGAGCGGTTCAACATTTCCACGCACGCAATGGTGCGAGCGCTTTGCGTTTACCTGGTTGTCGCCGGCCTGCTGTGGACCTGGTTCGGGCAAACCGTCCAAGACGATCCATTCGTGACCCAGATTTCCGCGGCGCAGATCGTGATGTGCGCCGGCATTGGAATCGGCGCGATCGTATCCGTCAGCTCGCCGCCGCTTGCGCTCGTCAACACGATCGTTTCGGCGATCGCGGCGATCGTGCTTGCGAACACCCGGCTGGTGGCTGTCGGCGTCGAAATCGTCGCATTGGTGCTCGTCGCGTACAGCGTGGCGGGAACGAGAACGATCATTGCCACCGGCCGCGAACGGCTTCGACTTGACGCGCTTGCGCGCAAGTCGTTGCAGTTCATCGACGAGTTCGAGAACAGCGGTCGCGGCTGGTTCTGGGAAACCAATGCCCAGGGCACTCTGTCCTACGTTTCGCGCCAGCTCGCCGAGGACTTCGAGTGCGAGCCCGCGGAATTGCTTGGCCGCCAGTTCACCGACCTGCTTTCCGTAGAAACGGGCGCCGCCGATTCGATGGAGGAGCGAAAGACGCTCGGCTTCCATCTCTCGGCGCGTTTCCCCTTCTCCGACGTGGTGGTGCGGCCGGCGAGCGAGCAAGACGTTCACTGGTCGCTGTCCGGCAACCCAATCTTCGACGAGCGCGGGCGCTTCCTCGGCTTCCGCGGGATCGGCACCGACCTCACCGAGCAGCGCAAGTCGGAGCGCGAGATCTCACGCCTGGCACGGTTCGACTCGCTGACCGGCCTGCCAAACCGCGCGATGATGCGGCAGACGCTGGATGAGGCGCTGCGCAACGCCGCCCACCGTCAGAAGGGCTGCGCATTGTTCATGATCGACCTCGATCGATTCAAAAACGTCAACGACACGCTCGGCCATCCGATCGGCGACGCGCTGCTTCGCGAAGTCGCGGACCGGCTGAAGTCGGTGATGGGCAATCACGGCCAGATCGGCCGTCTGGGCGGCGACGAATTCCAGGCGGTGCTTCCGGGCGCAGTCGATATCGGGCTGCTGGAATCGCTCGCGCGGACACTGATCGAGCAGGTTTCGCGGCCCTACAATATCGAAGGCAACAAGGTGACGATCGGCGCGTCGGTCGGCATCGCGATCGGCGATCCCGGACGTGCCAGCGCCGACGCCCTCGTCCGCAACGCCGACCTCGCACTGTACGCCGCGAAGGGCGCCGGCCGTGGCAAGCATCGACTTTATGAGCCGTCGATGCACAGCGAAGCGGCCGAGCGGCAGATCCTGGAGAACGACCTTCGCCAGGCGGTCGAGCGCGGCGAGCTCGCGGTTCATTATCAGCCGGTCGTTCGAGCCGCAGGCGAGGACGTCTCGGGGTTCGAGGCGCTGGTCCGCTGGCAGCATCCGACGCGCGGTCCTATTTCACCGGCCAAGTTCATTCCGCTGGCAGAAGAGGCCGGCCTGATCGGCACGATCGGCGAATGGGTTCTCCGGACAGCGCTCGAGGAAGCATCGCACTGGCCCGATCATGTCCGGATCGCGGTCAACCTCTCACCGCTTCAATTCAACGATCCCAATGTCACCGCCATGATCGGCAAGCACCTTGCCGAAACCAGCGTGCGCGCGGAGCGCCTCGAACTCGAAATTACCGAAGGCGTGTTCCTCGCCGAAGGCGATTCGACCGACGAAACCTTCGCCAGGCTGAAAGCGCTCGGCGTGCGTCTTGCCCTCGACGATTTCGGCACCGGCTACAGCTCGCTCGGCTATTTGAAGAAGGCGCCGTTCGACAAGATCAAGATCGACCAGAGCTTCGTGCGCGGCGCCGCGTCGACCACCAGCACCAACCGCAACGCGGCGATCATCCGCGCCATTGTGACCCTCGCCGAAACCCTCGGCATGGACACCTGTGCCGAGGGCGTTGAGACCCACGACGACCTGGAGCTGATCCGCGACCTCGGCGTCAGCATGGTGCAGGGCTATATCTTCGGCCGGCCGGCGCCCGCGGAAACCGCGCGCGAGCTGGCCAACAGCGTCACCGTCGAGGCGGAAGGCTTCGCCTGCATCCGCGAACCGCGCCACCGGCTGATGCGCCGCGCCATGACCGCGATCGACGGCGAGACGATCGAGGTGAAGCTGCGCAACATTTCCTCGATGGGCGCGCTGGTCGAATGCCCGATACCCGTCGCGCCGGGGACTGAGCTTGCGATCGATATCGTCGGTGTCGGTCCGGTTCGCGGCGCGGTGCGCTGGGCGCAGTCCGGCCAGTTCGGAGTCCAGTTCGACGGCCAATTCGATCTTGCCCGGCTCGCGCCCAAGAAAGAGCCGCACAACCCCGGCTTGCCGGCCTGGTACGTCGCCCGCAAGGCGAGCTGAGCAAGCATTAGCGCGCCGCGAATTGTCGCGCCTGCGCCCGGTCCTTCCCATAGAAGTCGTCGAAATAGACGATCGAGGTGCCGCTCGGCACTGCCGTCAGGTAGGTGAGGTAGATCGGCACGGGATCGGGCAGGTTCACCTTCTGCTCGGGCTTTGCGCCCTGCGCGCGCGGCGCACGGCCGTTGAACAGCCAGCGTGCGAAACGCGGCGCATCCTCGAGCCGGACGCAGCCGTTGCTCTGGAGCCGCGCCGCCTCGTCGATCTTTTCCTTTTCCGGCGTGTCGTGCAGCCAAATTCCCTGTGAGTTGGGGAACATGAACTTCATTCGGCCCATCGAGTTCGCTGGCCCCGGTTTCTGCCGCATGATGACCCGCTCACGACCCGCCACGACGGCCTTCCAGTCAACCGACATGGGATCGATCACCCGCGGATTGTCCCAGCTCGACAGGATCTCGTACCCCTTCTCATTAAGATAGGCCCGCCCACGCTTGAGCACGTTCGGCGCCAGCTTGCGCGCGGCGATGTCCTCAGGCGCGTTCCAATAAGGGTTGAGCGCGACGAAGCGGATAAAGGCATTCATCATCGGGGTTTGGGCGATGGGGTCGGGCCGGCCGGCGACGACTCGCATCGAATCGACGACCTGCCCATTCTCGTACATGTAGAGGCGCGCGGCGGGGGGATTGACGATCACGTAGCGCCCCCCGCCGGCGGGCAGCGCGCGGGCACGCTCGAGGTTGAGCTCCAGCAGCCGATATTCGGCCGCGTTGCGGTACATCCGGCTCGCGATTGCCTGACGAAGCTTCGCGTAGATCGGGTTCATCCACCCCATTTGTTGGATGTGGTCGCCAAGCGATGGCGCGTGCGCGGCGGCGGTCAACAGCTCGCGCGCCGAAGGCGGACTCGGCTTGAGCTCCTTGTCGACGTACACGATGCCGACGCCGGGATCGTGCCGAGTGTCGCGAGCATAAGTGACGAACGCATGGCTCAGCAGCGCTTCGGCGCGCTGGATAGCCGTGGGGCTGCCGGTCCGCGCGTCGGCGACCGCGCGGGTCAGCGCGCGGACATTATAGCGGCGGGGGTTGAGATGATCGGCCTGCGCGGTCGCGAGGAGCTGGATCAGCTGCGGCGCGGCATTGCCGGCGCCCGGAGCGAACCACAAGGGCGCCCCGCCACGAGAGCGGTAGAAATCGGCAATCTCACGGTCGAACGACGCGGTGGCGGCGGCCTTCGCGACCGCGGGCGCCGATCCCACGATGGTCGATCCCACGAGCGCCAGCGCACCGAGCCCGCTGCCGGCTAGAACAACTCTGCTGAGCGGCAACAAGCCGCGCACAATCCTACCCATTCCTGCCTTCATCCCTGATCACCGTTTGAGCGGCGCGCTCCGCGCCCTGAACGCACGAAACGCAGGATGGGTTTAGCCCGTCAAGCGGTGACCCTGCGCTGAACCAAACAAGAAAAAGGCGCCGGCGTGAACCGGCGCCCTTCCCTTCCTGCAAACCTCCGCGGTTAGCGGCGGTTGATGTTCACTCGGTACACCGCGCCGTTCGGGGCGACGTCGCAGCGGAAACTAAGGTCGGCCGCATTGGCGTAGTTGTAGCCCAGCGCGCCATAGGCGCCGACGCCGTATGGGCCATAGCCGTTGTAGGCATAGCGGCCGCTACTTGCGAGACCGCGCACGCGGATCAGGCCGTTGCTGCGCGGGCTGACCTGCGTGATCGACAACACCCGGCCGCTCGGCGTGTTGGCGCCGAGGAGGACGCCCAGGATCCCGCCGATGCTGGTACGGTTGTACAGCCGGCTCTGAACTGCGGCCGTGCACTGCTGCGTGGCTACATTCGTATTCATGTAGCCGTACTGCTGAGCGTAACCGTAAGGCTGGGCGTACTGGCTGTAGCCCGGATAAGCGTAATATTGGGCTGCTGCCGGAGCGGCGGCGGCAATGGCCGCGACGCCCGCTGCGCCCGTCAGGATTTTCGTCATCATACGCATGGCTCGGGTCCTCCTTCCACTGGGTTGGAGCCTTCGCCATTACAAACGCCCGGCCTTCCGCAGCGGCGCGACTTTCGTCGCAACCGACGCCCAACTCATCGTGCTCAGGTGAACGCCGGCTAAATGTCATAGAGAAGGGCGGCCGCCGACCAAAGTCGACGACCGCCCTGGAACGCCGGTACCAGTGGTTACGGGTAGACGGCCGTCAGGTCGAACTGCGCGGTGTAAAGGCCGGCAACCTGGTTCGCCGCGATGCTGAAGTCGCCCCCGACGAACACGGTGAACGCTCCGGTCACGCCGGTGTTACGGGTGGTCGCGCCGCCGTTGTCGAGACTGAGGACGGCACCGACGGTGTTCGCGCAAGCGGCATTACAGATCACGCCGCCGGCGGGCTGCGTCAGCGTCAGCTGCACAGACTGGTTGGCCGAGGCGAACCCGTCGAACTGAGCGCGGCCGAAAGCACCCGGCAGGGCAACGACCGCCCCGGTCGTCGACCGGGCACCGGTGTCGGCGTTGATGGACACCGTGCCAGGGTTGGTCGTGTCACCAGCCACCGTGCCGAAGTCGAGGTCGCTGATCCAGTTGAGCGTCAGCGACTGAAGCACGACGCCCTTGGCGTTGGCGGTAGCAGTGGCCGTCGAAGCCGCCATAGCTGGCGCAGCCGCGACGAGAGAAGCGGCCAGCGCCGCAAGGCAGACAATCTTACGCATTTCTTGGTTCCCCACATTCAAAAGATCGAGGAGCCTCGTTTGCACGAAGTCGCGTTCACGCCGTTTGAAGGCTTGTGGTTCCCGAAAAATTTACCCTGTTCGTCAGTTGTCTGCCTCGTGCGGCCCGAGCGAACGATAATCGACGCGCAGCAGGCTCAGACAGTGCTGACCAGGCGAAGCGGAGCGCGCACCGCATCGGCCTCAAAAACCGCGATGCACTCGTCGTATCTACGCCCGAGCTCAAGATGAATTTGGCGAACCTTCGCGTTGGTTGCGGCGATGGCAGCAGCCGCCTCTTCCGCCGATCGTCGACGATAATAGACCAGGTCTGCTTCCATTGCCGCCACCCCCCGATGGCACGGCTGACGAAACGCACACCGCGAGTCGTCGCACCGGACTTATCCACATAGCACTTCTCGCGGCGTTAACTGACTCACTTAGGTCAAGTCGTTGAAAGTAAAGGACCAGGTAAGGCTGGCCGTTAGAAGCGGTCGCGGAAACGGTGCTTGTCTCAATCAACCGTTTACCGATGTCGATTATCCGGGTCCGATGGATCAGAGCATCGTCACGCAGAACCGGCGGTCGAGCCGCTCGCCCATGTTGCTGAGCGCGAAGATCGACGTCGGCAATGCCGACGTCGCGGTGATTCTCCGTAACCTTTCATCCGAAGGAGCGCTGATCGAGGGGCCTGAGTTGCCGCCGGAGGGGTCGGTGACGGTGTTCCGGCGCAATGAACTGTGCGTCAACGGCCGCATCGTCTGGGTCCAGGGACGCTTCGCCGGCGTCGCGTTTGACCGCCAGCTAGAACGCGAAGAGCTTCTTCGCGAGGTCCCGGTACCGCGACAACGGTTCGAGCGGCAATATCGCCGGCCGGGCCTCGCCTGCCGTCCGCTCAGCGAAGCCGACCGCAAGATGGTTCAGATGTGGATGACGCCGGAGGCCTTGCGGACCAAATGAGGCTTTGCCCGCGCCACTTGCAGCGCCGCGTTGGGATTGTAGGTTCGCACAAGACACATTGAATATAGGGCGGACCTATGCGTGGCCGAGTCTTGGCGCTTCTGCTGTCCGTCGTCCTGCCCGCAGCGACGACTTCCGCGCAGGTGATGGTGCCGACGATGGACCCGTTCGCCGGGTCCGATGAGGGCGACAGCGTTCGGCCGATCACTTCCTATCCGCTCGGCCAATCCCAGCTCGTCGCACGGAACATGGCTACGGCCCTGCGGCTCGAGCAAAAGCAGCGCGACCTGTGTTGGGAGCTTGGCTGCGTCGTGTTCGTCAATGAGTCCAAGAGCTACATGGTCACCGGCTTTTATGTGCAGATCGCGGCCGCCGGCGGGAGGTCGAGCTGGAGCCGCAACCAGTTCGGCGCGCCGTTGCTCGCCAAGCGCGCGACCGTCCGCTTCAAGACCGGTCCGCAGAGCGCGTGCGACCTGCCCGCGAGATTCGTGCTTCGCGCTCCCCATCGCAAGCAAAGCATCAGCTACGACACGCGGATCAGCCTGTGCAGCTCGCCGCATCAGCATTCGCTGATTCGGATCCGCGCCGCGGTCCCCGAGGTCAAAGTCGGTTCCTAAAAAGCTTCCGCGGGGATTTTCATCAGCGTTTCGGCCCCGGCCTCGATTTTCTTCCGCAGACCGGTCGACAGCGGCAGCTCGCGCTGGGCGTAGAATTTGGCCGTGACGAGCTTGGCGTCATGGAAGGCCTCGTCCGCCGTCCCTTCGTCCAACGCTCGCTGCGACGCCGCGGCCATCTTGAGCCACATCCAGCCGAGGCTGACGAGGCCCATCAGGTCCATGTAAGCATAAGCGCCCGCGCCCGCGTTGTCCGGATCCGCCATGCCATTCTGGGCGAGCCACATCGTCGCCGCCTGAAGGTCGTTGAGCGCCGGCTCGAGCGCGGCCGCCACGCCCGCCGGATCGGCCTTCTGCTTCGCCTCGGCGATGTCGCGGCCGACGACCTCGAAAAAGGCCCGCACGGCGCGACCGCCGTCCTTCGGCAATTTACGTCCAACCAGGTCCATCGCCTGGATGCCGTTGGTGCCCTCATAGATTTGGGTGATCCGGGCATCGCGAACGAATTGCTCAATGCCATGCTCGCGGATGTAGCCGTGACCGCCGAGTACCTGCTGCGCATAGACCGCGGCCTGGAAACCCTTGTCGGTCAGATAACCCTTGATGACCGGGGTGATCAGGCCGAGGAGATCGTCGGCTTGCTGCCGCTCGGCCTCGTCGGGTGAGCGGCGCATGAGATCGACCTGGAGCGCGCCCCACAGGACCAGAGCGCGGCCGGCCTCGTTCCACGCCTTGGCCTCCATGAGCATGCGCCGGACGTCCGGATGGACGATGATCGGGTCGGCCTTCGCATCCGCGTCGCGCTCGCTCTCCTTGAGTGCGCGGCTCTGGCGCCGCTCGCGCGCATAAGCCGCCGCATTCTGATAGGCGACTTCACCCTGCGCGAGCCCCTGCAGCCCGACGCCGAGCCGCGCGGCATTCATCATGATGAACATCGCCGCGAGGCCCTTTTCCGGCTCGCCGACCAGCCAGCCCGTCGCTCCGTCATAGTTCATCACGCAGGTCGCGTTGCCGTGGATCCCCATCTTCTTCTCGAGCGCGCCGCAACTGAGCGGATTGCGCTCGCCGATCGAGCCGTCCTCGCCGACCAGCTCCAGCACTTCGTCGAGCGCCGCCTCGAAGCCGTCGAAGTCGCCGGTCATCAGGTAGGCGAAGCCGCCCGCGCAGCGGATCGCCACCCGCAGGTGCGGGTCGCCGGCACGGTCGGCCAGCTCGATCGACTCGCGAACCGCCGCCAGCCAGGTCTCGGCGAAATGGTCGAG
>DATENV010000093.1:0-3286 GCA_035274805.1 Sphingomicrobium sp.
CTGTACCTCGCCCCGACCCTCTATATGCTGCAGGTCTACGACCGGGTGGTGCCGACCGGCGGCAAGACGACCTTGCTGTTCGTCACCTTGGCGCTGGCGCTCGCGCTGCTGGCCTTATCCGGGCTCGACATGGTCCGCGCCCGGCTGCTGGTTCGCGCCAGCGAGCGCGTCGATGCACTGCTTGCGCCGCGCATCCTCGAGCAGATGATGGGCAACGACACCGCCAACACGTCGCAGGCGATGCGCGACTTCGACACGATCCGAGCGACTATCGGCACGCCTGTCGTTGCCGCGATGTTCGATGCGCCATGGACGCCGGTATTCCTGCTCGTCTCGTTCATGCTCCACTTCTGGATCGGGATCATGGCGATCGTCTCCGCGGCGCTCTTGATCACGCTGGCCTGGTCGAACCAGCGCGCCACCCAGTCCCGGATGGAGATCGCGACGGCGGCGATGGCGGCGGCGCAGAATACGCAGCAGGCCGCGGCAATGCAGGGCGCGACCGTGCGCGGGCTCGGCATGACGGGCCCGATGGTCGAACGGCAGCTCGACCGGCGCCGCATCGCGTTGGCGCATATGGTCGATGCCCAGCTGGTCGGCAGTCGCCTCACCGCGACCAGCAAATTCTTCCGGATCTTCGTCCAGTCGGCGGCGCTCGGCCTCGGTGCGCTCCTCGCCATAGCCGGCGAAATCTCGGCCGGCGCGATCATCGCTTCCTCGATCCTGCTCAGCCGCGCGCTCCAGCCGATCGAGGGAATCATCGGAGGCTGGTCCGCGCTGGCGACGGTCCGCGCGGCAGTCCACCGCCTGTCCGACGTGCTGCACAACATCGCGCGCCAGCGAAGCTACACCGCGCTGCCGGCGCCCAAAGGCCTGATCGAGGTCGATGGCGCCGGGGTTCGCGGCGGCGACGGGCGGCCGATCTTGGTCGGGATCAGCTTTCGGGCGCAGCCGGGAAAGATCCTTGGCATCATCGGGCCGAATGGATCCGGCAAGTCGACCCTGGGCCGGGTCCTCGCTGCCGCAATCCAGCCGACGATCGGCGCGGTTCGCCTCGATGGCGCGCGCTTGACCGACTGGGACCCGGCCGAGCTTGGCCAGCACATCGGATACATGCCCCAAGAGCCATCGCTGTTCGAGGGGACGATCAAGGAGAATATTTCTCGCTTTGCCCGCGCCGCCACAGCCGAAGACGCCAGGCTGATTGATGAGGCGGTGATCGCCGCAGCGACCGAGGCCGGCGTCCACGAACTCATCCTCCAGCTTCCCGGCGCTTATGAAACGCGTCTCGGGCTCATGGGGGCGGGACTGTCGCTCGGCCAGGCGCAGCGCATCGCATTGGCCCGCGCACTCTACGGCGCGCCCACTGTCCTGGTCCTCGATGAACCCAACGCCTTTCTCGACAATGCGGGGGAGACGGCGCTGATCGGGGCGCTGACGCGCGCCCGCGCTCGCGGCGCCACCGTCATCGTGATCGCGCATCGCCGCTCGGTGGTTGAAGCCGCGGATGATTTGCTGGTCCTCGAAGAGGGCCGGCCGACGATGATGGGCCCCTCGGCGGCGATCGTACGTCGGCTCGCGGGGCCGCAGAAGTCCAAGGCGGAGAACGCAGCATGAGCGAAATGCTCGTTCTCCCCGTCGGGCCGGAAGCTGCGGACGGGGATCCCTCCCGCGAGATCCGGCTCGGTACGATCATTGCCGTGCTGTTCTTCGTGCTGTTTCTCGGATGGGCGGCGCTCATGCCGCTTGATGCCGGCGTCAATGCCGTCGGGCAGATTGCCGTCGCGGGGAACCGGCAAAGCGTCCAGCATCGCGACGGTGGCGTCATCACCGCCATTCACGTGCGCGAGGGCCAGCATGTCCGCGCCGGGGATGTGCTGATCGAGTTGTCGGCGCCCGAGCTTCGCGCGTCCGAACGCGCATTGACGAGCGACTATCTGACTCTGCTTGCGCAGCGTGCGCGGCTGTTAGCGGAGCGGACCGGGCAACGCGATTTCGCGCCGCCCCCGGAATTTGCCTCGCTGAGTCCGGCGGATCGCGAGATCGCCGCGCAGGTGCTTGCGCTGCAGCGCTCGGAGTTGCGGGCGCGGTCTGGCGCGATTTCGGCACAACAAGGAGTTCTGGGACAGCGCGCGCGGCAACTCGGCGAGCAGCAGTCGGGCTACGCGCAGCAGCGGCAGGCGCTGATCGAGCAGCAGCGACTGATCGCGGAAGAGCTCGCCGGCCTCAAGAAGATCGCCGAGAAGGGCTTTGCTTCGATGAACCGGGTGCGCGCGCTCGAGCGGGCGCAGGCGGACCTCAAGGGTCAGGAAGCGCAGATGATCGCCGAATATGCGCGGGCAGGGCAGGGGATCGGAGAAACGCGGATGCAGTCGATCAGCGTCAGCAGCGACCGCCTCGCGCAAATCGAGAATGACCTCAAGGAGACCCAGAGCAAGCTTTCCGAGGTCCTGCCAAAGCTTGTCGCGACGCGCGAACAGCTCCAGCATTCGCAAGTGAGGTCGCCGGCGACCGGCCAAGTGGTCGGGTTGCAGGTGTTCACCGTCGGCGGGGTGGTTTCGCCGGGCCAGAAGCTGATGGACATCGTCCCCGATGGACGCGAACTCGTCATCCAGGCGCAGCTCAGCCCGTCCGATGCCGACGATGTCTACCGCGGGCAAAAGGCCCAGATTCGCTTTGCGAGCGTCCACAACCGGACATTGCCCCTCTTCACGGGAACCGTGCGCACGGTGTCGGCGGACAGTTTCAGCGACGAGAAGACCGGGCGCTCATTCTTCCGGGTCGAAATCGTGGTCCCCGAGGCCGAGCTAAACCAGGTAAGGTCGGTCCTCGGCAGCGGCGAGCTTCGGCCCGGGCTGCCCGTCGAAGCGGTGCTGCCCGTGCGCAAGCGCACCGCGCTTCAATATTTGCTCGAGCCGCTGACCGGCGCGTTGTGGCGGTCAGGGCGCGAAGACTAAGCCGAGAATCTCGGTCTCAGAGAAAATCGTCTTGAACGTGCCAACTCGGTGCCAGGAAAGTGGAGAAGTTTGCGCCGTTATTTACGAAGCTCCCGGTGGCCGTGCCGAGCCAATCGGTGACCCAGCCGTTATCGTTCCGTAACACAAAGTCGTCGAAGCCATCTCCATTAAAGTCCCCGATCGCGGCCACTTTCCAGTCCGTCGTGAAGGAGATGCCGGCTGTCGGCCCGTTATTAACGAAACTCCCGTTGGCCGTACCTAGCCACTCAGAGAGCTGACCACCGTCTTGACGGATGAGGAAGTCACTCTTCCCGTCGCCGTTGAAGTCG
>DATENV010000094.1:0-4590 GCA_035274805.1 Sphingomicrobium sp.
GGTCGGCATTCGACCATTCGGACACGGCGATTGCCTTGGCCGAACAGGGATTCATAATCGCAGCACCCGTCCATCCCGGCGACAACTCGCAGGATGCCAGCGACGTCGGCAAACCTCGCTGGTTGATGAACCGGTCACGCACTGTGTCGAGAACGATAGACGCCGTGCTGCACGCCTGGGCGGGACGCCGTCATGTCGATCCAGCACGCGTAGGTGTATTCGGCTTCTCAGTGGGCGGCACGACGGCACTCATCAGCGTTGGCGGCAAGCCCAACCTGCGCCTCGTGCGAACACATTGCGCCAACCATGTTGAATTCGTCTGCGGTGTCATATCCTCCTCGAGCGACGGACCGCCGGTGCGGAACAGGTGGTCAGGAGATCGACGAATCACGGCCGCTGTCATTGCCGCGCCCGCGCTTGGTTTCAGTTTCGACCCGACCGGCCTCTCTGCTGTCCATGCTCCAATCCAATTGTGGGCCGCGGGAGCCGATCAAACGGTGCCCAACGCGACTAACACTGCGCTCGTTCAGCGTTTGCTCCCCAGCCGACCGGAAGTGCACGTCGTTCCGTTGGCACCGCATATAGCATTCGTCATGCCCTGCGGCCTTGTCGGTCAGCGCGATTCGTGTCCGACCGATCGCAAGTTCGATCGAAGGCATTTCCACCAGGCATTTAATGCGGGTGTCGTGCGCTTCTTCCGCCAACATCTTCAAGCCACGCAAGCAAGCTAGCTACGGCGCCGGGATCGAAAATTTACGCGGTCTCCGACGCCCGCTCGTGCTGCTTGGCGAGCCACTGTTCGAGCCACTTGATGGTATAATCGCCCGACAGGAACTCGGGATCGCGGACGAGCTTCTGGTGGAGCGGGATCGTCGTCTTCATCCCCTCGACGACGAACTCCTCGAGCGCTCGGCGAAGGCGCCGGATGCAGCTGTCGCGGTTGGAGCCGTAAACGATCAACTTGCCGATCATGCTGTCGTAGTAGGGCGGCACCTTATAGCCGGTGTAGAGACCGCTATCGACGCGGACGTGCATGCCGCCTGGCGCGACGTAATTCTTCACCAGGCCGGGAGAGGGGGCGAAGGTTTCCGGATCCTCGGCATTGATGCGGCACTCGATCGCGTGGCCGTGCAGCCGGACCTGATCCTGCGTGCAGGACAAGGGCTCCCCGGACGCGATCCGGATCTGCTCGCGGACGAGGTCGATGCCGCTGATCATCTCGGTCACCGGATGCTCGACCTGCAGCCGGGTATTCATCTCGATGAAGTAGAACTCGCCATCCTCATAGAGGAACTCGATGGTGCCCGCGCCGCGATAGCCCATCTCCGCCATCGCGTTGGAGACGAGCGTGCCCATCGCGAAGCGCTGCTCGGGCGTGATCACCGGCGAGGGCGCTTCCTCGAGCACCTTCTGGTGACGGCGCTGCAGCGAGCAATCGCGCTCGCCAAGATGGATCGCGTGGCCGTTGCCATCGCCGAACACCTGGAACTCGATGTGGCGCGGATCGGCGAGATATTTCTCCATGTAAACGGTATCGTCGCCGAACGCGGAGCGGGCTTCGGACGCCGCCTGGCTCATCAGGCTTTCCAGCTGGTCTTCGTCGGGGACGACCTTCATGCCGCGTCCGCCTCCGCCCGATGCGGCCTTGATCAGGACGGGATAGCCGATCTCGCCAGCCAGCTTCTTGCCCTGGGCGATGGTGACGATCGGTCCGTCGGAGCCGGGGACCAGCGGCAGGCCGAGCTTGGCGGCGGTGCGCTTGGCCTCGATCTTGTCGCCCATCGTTCGGATATGCTCGGGCTTGGGGCCGACCCAGATGATCCCATGGCTTTCGACGATCTCGGCGAACTGCGCATTTTCGCTGAGAAAGCCGTAGCCTGGATGGATGGCGTCGGCATGGACCACCTCGGCCGCGGAGATGATGTTCGGGATGTTGAGATAGGATTCGGTCGCTGGCGGCGGGCCGATGCACACCGTCTCGTCCGCAAGTCGGACGTGCATCGCATCGGCATCCGCGGTCGAATGGACCGCGACCGTCTTGATGCCCATCTCATGGCAGGCGCGATGGATTCGGAGCGCGATCTCGCCGCGGTTGGCGATCAGCAGCTTGTTGATTGGCATCAGCCGATGATCACCAGCGGCTGATCGAATTCAACCGGCTGGGCGTCGGCCACCATGATCTTCTTGACGACGCCGCCTTCGGGCGCGGTGATCGGGTTCATGACCTTCATCGCTTCCACGATCAGCAGCGTGTCGCCCGCCTTCACGGGCTTGCCGACTTCGATGAAGGGGTCGGCGCCGGGCTCGGGCGACATGAACGCCGTGCCGACCATCGGCGACTTGACGGTGTGGCCGCTGAGGACTTCCGCCGGCTCGGCGGCGACGTCCTCCTTCGCCTGCACTGACGGGGCGCTCGGCGCAGGTGCGGCCGCGGGCGCGGCCGCAAAGACGGCATGCGTCTCGCGCTTGACCTTGATCCGGCGATCGCCGTCCGCGACCTCGATCTCGGTCAGCTCGTTATCCGCCAGGAGTACTGCGAGCTCACGCACCAGCTTGCTGTCGATGCGCATTCCGCCCTTGTCGCTGGAACCGGTGGGGTCCTTCGGTTGAGCCATTTTGATCCCTGTTCGTTTGGCGCTGCGTCTGTCAGACGATGCGCCGTCCGTCCACCCTGAACAGACTTGGCTGAGAGGGCGGCGGCTCCTATTGCGGGCCGCGATGGAGCTCAAGGAAAGCATCGCGATCCACGTCAATGGCGACCTTCGTCATGTGACGGTCGGGACCAGCATCGCCGACATGCTCGCCGAGCTGGGGCTTGATGCGCGCAAGGTCGCCGTCGAGCGTAATTTGGAGATCGTCCCGCGCAGCAGCTTCGCCGACGCGCGCGTGAACGAAGGCGACGCATTTGAAATCGTGCATTTCGTCGGAGGCGGCTGAGTGAACGCCGAATATCCGGTGCAGGCCGATGCGTGGACGGTTGCCGGGCGGACGTTCGTTTCGCGGCTGATCGTCGGCACCGGCAAGTACAAGAGCCTCGAGGAGAATGCGGCCGCGGTGGCGGCATCGGGCGCGGAGATCGTCACCGTCGCGGTGCGGCGCGTCAACATCTCCGATCCAAGCCAGCCGCGGCTGACCGATTTCATCGACCCCGACAAGGTCACCTACCTCCCCAATACCGCCGGCTGCTTCACCGCCGAGGATGCGATCCGCACCTTGCGGCTGGCGCGCGAGGCGGGCGGCTGGAACCTGGTCAAGCTCGAGGTGCTGGGCGAAGCCAAGACGCTTTACCCCGACATGCGGGAGACGCTCCGCGCGACCGAGGTGCTGGTCAAGGAGGGCTTCGAGCCGATGGTCTATTGCGTCGACGACCCGATCGCCGCGAAGCAGCTCGAGGAAGCCGGCGCGGTGGCGATCATGCCGCTTGGTGCGCCGATCGGCTCGGGCCTCGGCATCCAGAACCGCGTGACGATTAGGCTGATCGTCGAGGGCGCCAACGTGCCAGTGCTGGTCGATGCCGGCGTCGGCACTGCGAGCGACGCGGCGGAAGCGATGGAGCTCGGTTGCGACGGCGTGCTGATGAACACCGCGATCGCCGAGGCGAAGGATCCGGTGCTGATGGCGCAGGCGATGAAGGCGGCGGTCGAGGCCGGGCGGCTCGCCTACCTCGCCGGGCGGATGCAGAAGCGCCGCTACGCCGATCCGAGCAGCCCGCTGGCGGGGCTCATTTAGTCGCGGTCACGATGTGCGCCGCCATCGGCGCCTCGAACCCGTTCGGACCCTCATAGCGACGCGCGGTCTCGCATAGCTGCTCGAACACGCGGTCCAGCGCGTCGGGGCCATATTCCTCGAGCTCGACGCCCATCGGAGAGCCATAAACCAGCCCGCGAGCCGCGTCCTCGGCCGAAGGGCTGCGGCTCGTCAGCTCGACGGTTTCGATTTCCAAATCCTCGAAGCCGCCCGCGCGCAGGTCGCGTTCGATCCACTCGGGATCATGATAGCTGAAGGGGCCACGCGTCATGAAAAGCGGCGGATTGTCGGGGAATTGGCCGCGCATGCTTTCGTTGGCGAGGTGGCTGAGGGGATTGCGCTCGATCCGGTCCCAGACGGCGAAGAGATAGCGGCCGCCGTCGCGCAGCACGCGCCGCGCTTCGGTGTTTCCCTGCACCTTGTCGGGATAGAACATGACGCCGAACTGGCATACGGCCAGATCGAAGCTGCCGGAGTCGAACGGAAGCTCGAGCGCGTCGGCCTGGCGGAAGCTGACGTTCGGCGAAGAGACGGAAGTTGCCGCGACATCGAGCATCGCCTGGTTGAGGTCGGTGCCGACGATCTCGGCATCGGGCAGGGCGCTCGCCAGCGCACGCGTGACGACGCCTGTCCCCGCAGCCGTCTCGAGGATGCGCTGCGGCCTCCATTGTCGGGCGCGGTCGGCCAGCAATTCGGCGTACGGCTCGAACAGCAGCGGCACCATGTACCGTTGGTAATTGGCCGGGACCGACCCGGAGAACCGAACATCGACCGACGCCATCGGAACGTCTCCCTGAGGTTATGGGTTCTGGTGCGGAGTCGGGTCCATGACAGACTTCGCAT
>DATENV010000095.1:0-11231 GCA_035274805.1 Sphingomicrobium sp.
CCCCCTCGATGCGTCCCAGCAATTGTTCGATCGTCAGCAGATCGGCGAGCGCTTGGAGCGGATGATGCGTATCCGAGAGCATGTTGAGCACCGGCGCCGCGTTCACCGCCGCCATTTGCTCGACCAAGCCATGATCGAACACCCGCGCGGCAATGATCGCATGATAGGAGGCGAGCGTGCGGGTGACGTCGGCGACACTCTCGCGGCTGCCGACGCCGAGCTCGCTGGGCTGCAGATAGACCGGGTGGCCGCCGAGCTGCGCGCTCGCCAGCTCCATCGAGTTACGGGTGCGCGCGCTCGGCTTCTCGAAATAGAGCGCCACGCCCTTGCCTTCGAGGATGCGCGGATGCGGCTGCTCCGACGCGGCAAGGATCCACTGCAGGTCAGCCGCGCTGAGGTCGCGGATCGAAAGCAGATGCTTCACCAGCTCTTCTCCCGCCGCACCATCGTCCCGACGCCGTGATCGGTCAGCAGCTCGATCAGCAGCGAATGATGGACCCGCCCGTCGATGATGTGCGCGAAATTGACGCCTTCATCGACCGCGTCGGCGCAGGCCGTGAGCTTGGGGATCATGCCCTTGCCGACGCTGGCGTGGTCGAGCCTTTCGCGCAGCTCCGCCGACGTCAGGCGCTCGATCAGGGTGCTCTCGTCCGTTGGATCTTCGAGAAGTCCGGGGACCGCGGTGAGATAGACGATTTTTTCCGCCTGCATGGCTACCGCAATCGCCCGTGCTGCCTCGTCGGCATTGACGTTGTATGGCTGGCCCTCGGCATTCGCGCCGACGGTCGAAATGACCGGCGTCAGCCCGTCGTCCAGCAGGCGATGGATCAGCTCGGCGCGAACAGCCGTGACGTTGCCGACGAAGCCGAGCGAGGGGTCGGCGGGCGTGACCGTCAACAGCCCCGCATCCTCGCCCGATATGCCGACCGCGACCGGTTCGTCGCCGGCCTGGCTGTTGATCGTTGCGACGAGGTCGCGGTTGATCTTCCCGACCAGCACCATGCGGACGATTTCGAGCGTCTCCGCATCGGTCACGCGCAGACCATCCTTGAACTCCGGCTCCTTGCCGACCCGGCGCAGCATCGCGTCGACCTGCGGCCCGCCGCCGTGGACGAGGACGCAGCGCACGCCGACGCTGCGCAGCAGCAGCACGTCCTGCGCCAGGGCGAGATCGGACTCGCGGTCGATCGCGGCGCCCCCCAATTTCACGACCACGGACTTGCCGGCGAACTGGCGGATGTACGGCAAGGCCTCGACCAGGACGGTCGCGATCTCCGAAGGAAGAAGGACGATCTTCATGACGTCTTGCTGTTCTCTTTGATGTAGCCGGGACCGAGGTCGATCCCGATCATGCGCGCCGTGCCATGGCCCGCGCCCAGGTGCACCTCTATCTCGACTTCATCGCCCATCATGTGCTCGGCGAGCGCCTGGCCGTCGTGCTCGATACCCACACCGCCGGCAGCGACGACGGTCCCCCCGTAGCCGACGCGGGATTTCGCGACGTTGAGGTCGACCCCCGCCGATCCCGCGGCGGCCAGCAGCCGCCCCCAGTAAGGGTCGCCGCCGTACCAGCTGCATTTGACCAGGTTGTTCTCGACGATGGACTTGGCCGCGATTCGCGCTTCGTCGTTGGTGTGCGCGCCGGTCACCGTCAAATGGGCGATGCGCGTCATGCCTTCGGCATCGCGCGCCATTTGCATCGTCAGGTCGCGGCAGGCGGCAAGGACTGCGTTGGCGAACTCGTCGTGGTCCGCTTTGCCGCGCCGGCCCGAGGCGAGCAGCATCGCCGTGTCGTTGGTCGAGGTCGCGCCGTCGACGTTGAGCGTGTTGAAGGTCGCGTCCGACGCCGCCTTGAGCACCTTTTGCATGACCGGGCGCGGCACATCGGCATCGGTGGTCAGGAACGCCAGCATGGTCGCCATATTCGGCGCGATCATACCGCAGCCCTTGGCCATCCCGCCGAGCGTGAAGCTGGAGCCAGGGATCACGACTTCCTTGGCCTGGTGGTCGGTGGTCAGGATCCCGCGCGCGGCGTCATGCGCGCCCTCGACCGACAGCTTTTTCGCGAGCTTCGGGGTCGCGGCGAGGATCGGCTCCATTGGCAGGGGGGTGCCGATGATCCCGGTTGAGCAGACCAGCACGTCGCAGTTCGCGATCTGCAGCGCTTCACCGGCCGCCGCCGCCATCAGCTGCGCATTCTTGTAGCCAGGCAGCCCCGTCCCGGCGTTGGCGTTGCCGGAATTGACGATCACGGCCGACGCGCGGCCGCCATTGGCCTTGAGCGTCGCCCGGCCGAGCTCGACCGGCGGCGCCGCGAACTTGTTCTGCGTGAACACGGCGGCGCAAGGCACGGGCCGGCCGTCCTCGGTCGCGATCAGCGCCATGTCGAACTTGCGCCGCTTGATGCCGGCATGGCAGCCCGCGGCGACGAAGCCTTCGGCGGCAGTAACGCTCATGGATAGACTCCGGTCGCCGTCAGGCCGGCGGTCTCGTCGAGGCCGAGCATCAGGTTCGCGCACTGGATCATCTGGCCCCCCGCGCCCTTGCCGAGATTGTCGATTGCCGCGAGCGCGAGGATGCGTCCGGTGCGCTCGTCGTAGCGCGCCGTCAGTTGCACCCCGTTTGAGCCGGTCACCCACTTGGTCGCGGGAGGCTGCTCCGTGACATGGACGAAGGCCTCTCCCGCATAAGCCTGGCGCAAGCTTTCCAGCGGGTCGCAGGGCCCGGTTGCCTCGCCGTAGCAAGTCGCGAGAATGCCGCGGGTCATCGGCACGAGATGCGGCGTAAACAGCACCGTCCCGCCGATCGCCATTTCCATTTCCGCCGTATGGCGATGATTGAGCAGGCCGTAGGCCGCGAAGCTGCCGTCGATCGTCGAGAAGCCGGTCGCTTCCCTGGCTTCGCGCCCGGCACCGCTGACGCCTGAGGCGGCGTCGACGATCACGCTTTCGCGCTTGGCCAGGCCGGCATCGACCAGCGGCTTCAGAGCGAGGATCGCCGCGGTCGCGTAGCAACCGGCAGCGGCGACGCTCTTCGCCGCGCGAATGGCCTCGCGATCGAGCTCGGGAATGCCATAAACGAAGCGGCCGAGCAGCTCTGGCGCTTGGTGCGCGTGGCCGTACCACCGCTCATAAGCCGCTGCGTCGTTCAGACGAAAATCGGCGCCGAGGTCGACGAACGGGATGCCCTTATCGAGAATCGCCGCGGCAAGCCGCTGGCTGTGGCCGTGCGGCAGCGCGGCGAAGACCAGGTCAACGTCTGCGAGGGCGCCAGCATCGAATTTCTCGATCGCCGCGTCAGGGTAAGCGGCGGCAAGGTGCGGGTGAACGGCGCCGAGCGGCTGACCGGCCTTGCTCTCGCCGAACAGCTTCGTCGGCTCGAGCGCCGGATGCGCGGCGATCAGCCGCAGCAGCTCGCCGCCGACATAGCCCGAAGCTCCAAGGATGGCCGTCCGAATCATGGGCGGCCCCTATTCACGCGATTGCATAATTATGCAAGCACGTGCATATTCATGCGATGACCGGTCTCAAGGAGAAGCGGCAGCACGCGATCGCCGAGCTCATCGGCGCGAATGCCTTGTCCAGTCAGGAAGAGCTTGCCGAGCGACTCGGTGCGCTCGGCTTCGCCGCGACCCAGGCGACGATCTCGCGCGACCTAGAGCAGCTCGGCGCGGTCAAGGTCCGCCGCGGCGGCCAGCTGGCCTATGCTTTGCCGGATACGGCGCGCGGCTCGGGCACGCGCCTCGCCACGGTCTTTCGCGATTGGGTGCGCGTCGTCGAACCGGCGGGGAACCTCGTCGTGATCAAGACGCCGCCCGGCTCGGCGCACCTCGTCGGTGTCGCGCTCGACGGTTCGGACCTGCCACAAATCGTCGGCACGATCTGCGGCGATGACACGATCTTCGTCGCCTGCCGCTCGGACGTGGAAGCGAGGGCGCTGTCGTCCAAGCTAGAACGCGAACTACAGTGACGCGATGTTCTGCGGCACGCAGTCGGCGCGGCTGAGCGGCGGCGGCGCATTCGGCCGGAGCTTCAGCCGCGGTGTAAGCTCGGTCAGCCGCCGGACGTAAGCGTCCGTAAACACCGTCGCACATTTGCGGCTGAGGTGCGACCACTCCGGGATCACGAGCTTCTGCGCCTGCGGCAAATCGTCGGAGTGAATGCCTCGCGCCTGTGCCGTGGCGAGCAGCCGATCCCAGCCCGTCGATCGCGGCAAACGCTTATCCTCGATTGCTCGGAGCTCCGCCGCACTGGGTGGCCTGATGAAGATCACCTCGCCGCCGCGCGCACGAATCCGCCGTACCGCCTCGGCGCTGCGGGCGATCACGTTCCGGGCAATGAACGGCGGCAGCGGCGGGCCCTTGAACACGTTCCATGCGTGTCGAGCGTGAGCGCGGAGGTAGGCATCGGTCTCGATCTTGTCCCACATGAAATATTGCCGGCCCGGGAAAGTCTCGGAAATCTTCCAGACGTCTTCATACGGCCCGTAGGTTTTCGGCCGCATGCCGCGATCGAATCGCGGCACCAACTTGCTCAACCGGTAATCCGAATCCATGAAGGCGACGTGCCGCTGAAGCCACCGGTCGAGCCACAGGCCGGTCAGCTGTGACGGCTTATCGTTCTTTTCAAAGTTCTTGAGATAAGATCCGCCGATGCCGACGCCCTGCGGGCGGAAATAGCTCAGCTCCGCCATTCCGAGAATGAGCAGACCCCGAAAGTCTGGATCGTTCGCATAGCTTTCCAGCAAAGCGCGCGCGTTGGTTCCAACGATGGAGGTTTGGACCGGCCGGACGCCCGTCAGTTGCTCGAAGCGATCGAGGTCGGTGTCGAACAGGATGCGGCTGTCGCCGACGATCGTCACCGGAGACCGATTGGCGAGCCGCCGCTGCTCGGCCCAGGCTTGCGGGCTGTCGTCGATGTCGCCGGCGCGAAGGCCGATATTGGCGCGCGCATTCCATTCCCACGCCGCGGTCAGCAGCGTGACCGCCGCGAACACGAACGCCCCGATCCCGACCCACGGCCGCGTCGGGATGTCGCGCGTCGGCACCGGTTGCGCCTGGCCCGGCCGGTCGGCCGCGGTCTTCCGCAGCCCAGGCGGCAGCGCGCCGTCGCGCGTGCCCGTCAGCCCCCGCTCAGAAGGCGAAGTAGATGAATGCACTGCCCTGCCCCTGCTCGATGATCACCGCGAACAACAACAACGTCCAAATGCCCGCCAGCGCGACCGAAGGCGTCCGCTCGATCACTGCCTCCAGCGTCGTGTTGCGCATCGCCAAATGCGTGCCGAAGATGCCCGAGACGATGACCATCGCGATGATCATCGGGCCGGCGGCGATCAGCGGATCGGGCTTGGCCTGCATCCCCGCCATCCCTTTGATCACGGTGCCGGCGCCCGCGAACGTCTTGGCGCGAAAGAACACCCAGGTGATGTTGACCAGCAGGAACGTCAGCAGCGCGAGTCCGAGCATCGACGCGCGGCCGGGCGTGAATCCCTTGAATCGCTGGCGCAGCCATCGCTCAACCGACAGATAGAGACCGTGGAGCCCGCCCCACACGACGAACGTCCAGTTGGCACCGTGCCAAAGGCCGCCGAGCAGCATTGTCCCCATCAGCGCCGCGTAGCATCGCGCCTGCCCATGCCGGTTGCCGCCGAGCGGGATGTAGAGATAGTCGCGAAGCCAGCTCGACAGCGTGATGTGCCACCGTCGCCAGAAGTCGGAAAAGCCGACCGCGCCATAGGGGAACCGGAAATTGTCGGGCATCGCGAAGCCGAGGCACAAGGCAACCCCGATCGCCGAGGTCGAATAGCCGGCGAAATCGCAAAAGATTTGCCCCGCGAACGCGAGCGTCGCGACCCAGCTATCGAGCATGCCGGGCATCTTGCCGGGCGCGTCGTAAACCGCCTCGACCACCGGCGCGAGGAAACCGTCCGCGAGCACGACCTTCTGGAACAGCCCGAGCGTCAGCAGCGCGAGCCCGAAGAAGATCTGGTTCAGCCGCGCCTGCCGCGGCTCGTCGAACTGCGGGACGAGCTCGGTCGGGCGCATGATCGGCCCCGCCACCAGATGCGGGAAGAAGGTCACGAACAAGGCGTAGTTGAGGAAGCTTCCCGCCGGCGCCGAGCGCCTGAGGTAGACGTCGAGCGTGTAGGACAAGGTCGCGAAAGTATAGAAGCTGATCCCGACCGGCAGGACGATGTCCCAGCCCGGCGGCTGGTAGATGATCCCGACCGAGCCGGCGAGCGCGACGAAATTGTCGGTGAGGAAGCCGCCATACTTGAAGAAGCCAAGCATCCCGAGGTTCACGACCACGCTGATCAGCATCCACAGCTTGCGGGTCTGCTCGCGCTTGGCGCGCACCATCCACTGCGCCGCCCACCAGTCGACCACGGTCGAAACCCACAGCAAAATAACGAACGGCGGGTTCCACGCCGCGTAGAACAGGTACGACGCGATCATCAGGTTGATCTTCTTCTGATGCCACGAGAAGAAGGGCGCGTAGTGAAGCGCCATGACGATCGCGAAGAAGACCAGGAAGGTCAGCGAATTGAAGATCATCGGACGCCGACCCGGCGTCCGTCCGCCCAAATTTTCATACAGCGCCCCCGCGACCGTACGCATGCGTTCCCGCGAGACTCAGCGGCGCAAGGTGCTCACGCTACACGTGCATTGAAGCGGCGGAAAGGCTTGTCGTGCGCGCAGTCCCTCGCGATGATGCGCGGGTGCATGCCCGCGCCGCGATCCTCTCCCTGCTGCTTCTCGTGACCGGAGCCGCCGCTCAGGCGACCGAGCCCAAGACGCGGCCGCGGCTCGCCGGCATCAGCTTCGGCATCCTGCCGACGGGGCGGCTCAACGCGATCACCGATGTCGCTGGCGTGAGGGTCGGCCACGTCACGCTGATCGAAGGCGCGAACATCCGCACCGGGGTGACGGCCATCCTCCCCCACGGCGGCAACCTCTACCAGGACAAGGTCCCGGCCGGCTTCGCGGTCGGCAACGCCTACGGCAAGTTCATGGGCTCGACCCAGGTGAGGGAGCTGGGCGAGATCGAAACGCCGATCCTGCTGACCAATACGCTGAGCGTGCCCGAGGCCGCCGCCGGCATCATCGAATGGACCTTGAGGCAGCCCGGCAATGAGCAGGTGCGGTCGGTCAATGCGGTGGTCGGCGAGACCAACGACGGTTTTCTCAACGACATACGCGCCCGCCGCGTGCGACCTGCGGACGCCGTCGCGGCGATCGAGGCGGCGCGCGACGGCCCGGTGCTCGAAGGCGCAGTCGGCGCCGGCACCGGCACAGTGGCGTTCGACTGGAAAGGCGGCATCGGCACCAGCTCGCGCAAGCTTCCGCTCACGCTCGGCAGCTGGACGGTGGGCGTGCTGGTCCAGACCAATTTCGGCGGCGTCCTGCAGGTTGCCGGCGTTCCCGTCGGCCAGGCGCTGGGGCGCTATTTCCTCAAGGACAAATTATCGGAAGCGTCCGGCGACGGCTCGGTGATCATCGTGCTGGCAACCGACGCGCCGCTGTCAGACCGCAACCTCGAGCGCCTCGCTCGCCGGGCATTCCTCGGCATCGCGCGCACCGGATCGCCGATGACCAACGGCTCGGGCGATTATGCGATCGCCTTCTCGACCGGCGCCGAGGTGCGCAGGACGCGCGTGCGCCGGGCCGGCCCGAGCCAAATCGTCGACCTTCCCAACGAGCAGATGTCGCCGCTGTTCGAGGCTGCCGTCGAAGCGACCGAAGAGGCGGTGATCAACTCGCTATTCGCCGCGACCGCGACTGACGGCAACGGCCATCACGTCGACGCCTTGCCGGTCGACCAGGTGATCAAGCTGTATCGCCGCGCCCGCCGCTAAGACGGCGGCTAGACCAGCTCGGCGTTCTCGCGCTCGTCCAGCGCGTCGATCTCATTCGAGTTGGCCGCCAGCTTTTGCTGGCAGTCGCGGAGGATCGCGCGGCAGCTCTTGAGACTCGCACTCAGCTCGGCGTTGATTCGCTCGAGCTGATCAGACTCTTGTCTATCAGATTGTTCCGACACCGAAATTTTCCTGACCGAGGCTTCTTCGCGTTAACGTAAGTTACAAGCGAAGGTTCCCGCCCGGCGCGATTAAGCGGAACCCGGCCCCCCGCCCTCCCGTTTGAGCGGCGTGGACAATGTACACACGCTCGAGCGCAAGCCGGCGCTGATCAAGCCGCCGCCCGCGGCCGAGGCCTTCTATTCCGAAGTCCTGAAGCTGATGGCCGAGTCACAAATCCCCTTCCTCGTCTCGGGCACCTATGCGCTCGCCAGCTACACCGGCATCGACCGCCCGACCAAGGACGTCGACGTGTTCGCCAAGGCCGGCGACGCGCTGAAGATGCTCCATTATTTCAAGGAGCACGGCTTCGCCGTCGAGATCGTCGACGAGCGGTGGCTGTACCGGGTGACCCGCGGCGATCTGTTCGTCGACATCATCACCAACATGCCGACGGTGACCACCCACGTCACCGACGAATGGTTTATCAACGCGCCCGAGACCGAGCTGTTCGGCGCCACGGTGCGCCTCGTCCCGCCGACCCAGTTCATATGGTCGAAGATCTTCGTCCAGGACCATCATCGCTACGACATGGCCGACGTCGCGCACGTCATCCTCAAGTGCCACGAGGCGGTCGATTGGCGGCAGCTGCTCGGCCACATGGAGCTCTACTGGGAAGTGCTGCTGATCGCGGTGCTCAATTTCCGCTTCATTTACCCGAGCGAGCGCCACGCCATCCCCCGCTGGCTGATGGAGGAGCTACTCGAGCGCCTCCACGACCAGGCCGACATCAAGGGACCGGGCAAGAAAGTCTGCCGCGGCCGCGTCTTCTCCCCGCGCGACTATTCGATGGACGTCGACCAATGGGGATTCTCCGACGCGGTCGGCAATCTCGAAGAGCAATATGGCGAGTGAAGCACGGCCGCTGCGGGTGGCGGCGATCGGCGATCTCCATGTCCAGGAGGACGACGTCGCGCCGTACCGCGAGCTGTTCGGCGAGATTTCCAACCACGCCGACGTGCTGCTGCTGTGCGGGGACCTCACCAATTTCGGCAAGACGACCGAAGCCGAGATCCTCGCCGACGACATCCGATCCTCCTCGATTCCCGTGCTCGGGGTGCTCGGCAATCACGATTTCGAGTGCGGCGCGCCCGAGGAAGTCGCCCGAATTCTCCACGAAGCCGGCATGACGGTGCTCGACGAGCAGGCGGTCGAGGTGAACGGCGTCGGCTTCGCCGGCGTGAAGGGCTTCATGGGCGGCTATGGGCGCGGCGAGCTCGCGCCGTTCGGCGAGCCGATCGCCAAGGCCTTCGTCGATGAGGCGATGAACGAGGCGCGCAAGCTCGAGAACGCGCTTCGGACCCTGCGCACCGAGCGCAGCGTCGCCGTGCTTCATTATTCCCCCACGGTTGAAACGCTGGAAGGCGAACCGGAAGTGATCTTCCAATATCTGGGTTCGCAAAGGCTCGCGGACGCGATCGACCGATTCGACCATGTGAAGGCGGTCGTCCACGGCCACGCCCACCATGGGACCTACGAGGGGCGAACACCGCGCGGGACGCCGGTGTTCAACGTCGCCCAGTTCGTGGTGCGCGAAAAGTTCGGCCGGCCCTACGCGCTGCTGGAGGTCTAGGCCGCCGGCCAGTTTTCCAGGATTTCGACGAAGCGCGTGAGCCAGGCGTTGGTCTGGTGGCCGTCAACCACGCGGTGGTCGATGGTCAGGGTCACATAGGCCATCGGCAGGATGACCATTGCATCCTCGCCATCGAGTTCGCGCACGACGACGCGCTTCTCGAGCTTGCCGATGCCCAGGATCGCCGCCTGCCCTTGATGCAGAATGATTGGCGCAGCGAGCAGCGAGCCGGAAACGCCGTGATTGGAGATGGTGAAGCTGCCGCCCGATACGTCAGCGCGTTCGAGCTTTCCTTCGCGGGCCCTGCGGGTGAGGTCGTCGAGCCTGGCGCCGATCTGCTCCAGGCTGAGCGCGCCGGCATCCTTGACCACGGGCACGACCAGGCCCTTCTCGCCGAGCGCGGTGCCAACCCCAATGTCGATCGTCGGCGAGACGGCGATGCGATCCGTTTCCCACCGGCCGTTGATTGCGGGCGCGACCGCCATCGCCTCGGCGGCCGCCTTGACGATGTAGGCGGTGTAGCTGAGCTTGACGCCGCGCTGCGCCATCGCCGCCTTGTGCGCCGCGACTGCCGAAAAATCCGCCTCAAACAAAGCGGTGACATGCGGCGCTTCGCTGACCGCGCGAACCATGTTCTCGGCGATGGTCAGGCGCATGCGGTCGTGCGGGATGTCGGCGCCCGCGAATTTGCGTTGTTGCGCGGTCGCGGGCTCGCCGACGCTGACCACGGTCGCCGATGCGACCGCGCGATCGACGTCCTCGCGCGTCACTCGGCCGTTGCGGCCGGTGCCGTCGATCCGCCCCGGGTCGATGCCGTGCTGCAGGCAGGCCCGTCGCACGGAGGGCGAAAGGCGGGTCTCAACCTCTTCGTTCGTCCTGAGCGAAGTCGAAGGGCGTTGCTCCGCCTCTTGTGCCATGCGCCCTTCGACTTCGGCCTTCGGCCTCCGCTCAGGACGAGCGGGCTCGTCTGTCTCAATCCTCGCCAGCAACGCCCCGGGCACCGCCTCGGCGTCGGTATCGAGCAAGATCTCCGCCAGCACGCCTGCCGCCGGCGCCGGCACTTCCTGCGTGACCTTGTCCGTCTCGAGCTCGACCAAGGGATCGTTCTCCGCGACCGCATCGCCGATCTGCTTGAGCCAGGCGCGGACGACCGCCTTGGTGCCCTCCTGCTCGTCGGGAACGCGGACCTCGATCACCTCAGAACCCCACCAGCCGCTCGATCTCGGCGCGGATGCTGGCCGGGCTCGGCAGCGCCCATTCCATCAGCTTGGGATGATGCGGGCTCGGGATGTCGGGCATGGTCACGCGCGCGACCGGCGCGTCGAGGTCGAGGAAAGCCTTGTCGGCGACCACGGCGGCGATCTCCGCGCCGAAGCCGCCGGTGCGCAAATCCTCGTGAACGATCAGGCAGCGGCGCGTGCGACGGACGCTGTCGAGCACCATCTCGCGGTCCCACGGCTGCAGCGTTCGGAGGTCGATGACGTCGGCGCCGACGCCTTCCGCGGCTGCCTCGCAGCGCGGGACCATCGCGCCCCAGGTGACAATGGTGATCTGGTCGCCCTCACGCGTCTTCTTCGCCCGCCCG
>DATENV010000096.1:0-3917 GCA_035274805.1 Sphingomicrobium sp.
GGCGAGGCCGATTCCGCGACGCGGGCGTTCGCGCTTCGCGCCGGGGCGCGGAACCATAGCCTCGCCCCACGCGATAGCCTGCTCATCACCGCCGACTCGCTTCGGTCCGCGCTGGAAAGCGGCGACATGAACCAGCCCGACTGGACTCTGGCCCGCCGTCTCTTTGCAACCCTGAACGAAGCGGCCGCCCGCTATCCTAACGATCCGGAAGTCTGGTACGGAGTGGGCGAAGCGCGCTTTCATCACGGCTATGGCAGCATGTTCGACATGAGCGAGTCGGATGTGCGCGACGCTTTCAACCGCTCGGTCGCCCTCGACTCCGCTTTTGCGCCGGCGTATCTGCATCTCGTCGAGCTCGGGTTCCTGCTCGATGGCGCTTCGGCCGGCCGGGCCGCCGCGCTGCAATACCTGGCGAGAAATCCCGCCGGCGAGCACGCCGAAGGCATGCGACTCGTCGATCTCGTGACTGATCCATCTCGCTCGGCGGAAGTCGATCAGAATCTGGACGCCGCACCCTCAGACGCGCTCCTGCGCGCGTGGGCAGTGGTGCGGCGCTGGCCCGATTCGGCGGAGACCGCCCTCAGGTTTTTGCGCGCACTTGGCCGCCGGCCGCACAGCTCGAAAACCTTTGCGCAGGACTCCGTCAGGCTCGCCAGCTACCTCCCACTCCAGCTGGCATACCGGGGTCGCCTGCATGAAGCCTATCTGGCGATGGGGAATCGTCCATCGCGGCTGTTCTCCCAGCTGGCGCTTCTTGGCGCCATCGATCCTGACACTGCTAACGAAGTCTTCCGGCAGTGGGTGACGGCCGGCCGGCCGGAAGCGCGAACCGCTCTTGCATGGTGGTCGGCACACCGCGATACAGCTTCGATCGCCGCTCTCATAAGAATGATTGGAGCGAGAAACGCCAAGACGAGAGCCGAGGGCAAGCCGGTTTCTGATTATGACCTGCAGGCGGCGCGGGCCTACATGCTTCTAGCGCGGCAGGATACCACCAACGCGACCAATGCGTTCGCCGCGCTCAGTGATACGCTTTGCCTTCGCTGCGATCAGGACCACCTGATGACCGCAAAGCTCCTGGCGAAGCGGCGGAATTTCGGTCCCGCCGAAAAGATTTTGCGACAGCGCATCTACTCGCTGGTGACCCCTGCCGAAATCGTCATGGCGCTCGAGCGGGGGCGGGTGGCCGAGGCAGCCGGACGGCGTGACATCGCCAGCAAGGCGTACCTGCAGGTGGTGCAGGCCTGGGCCCGGGGCGATCCGGAAATCCAGGACCTCGTACGGGATGCGCGGGACCGGGCGGCGCGGCTCGGCGGGAGGTGACGCAAATGATTTCTCTGGCGCTTTTTAAACGTCCGAATACATTAGGCATCCCAACAGGCGTACCTCAGCTGTAGCCTTCGCGCCTGCGCAACCCGCCCTGGAGGGCCAATGAAATCCTCCTATTCCTTCCCGTTCCTGTTTTTGCTCGCTGCGGCGTGTAGCAGCGATGCGCCCACCGCACCATCGTCCGCTCGCGCGGTTGCTCCCGGTGATGGGGTCAGTGTATTTGGAGAGCCGCCGCCGCCGCCGATCGATGCGGACATCGTCGTGTGCGCCGCAGGAGCCTGCGCCGTCTACGCTGGTGACTACTTCAGCAACAGCAATGGCGCGGGGATATCAGCGAGCCCATTTGCCCAGGCCCAGAGCGGAGGTGTCTGTACTTTCCCGGGTCACTCTTACCTCAAGATCAACGAGCCGATCGTCAACGCGAACTATAATCCTGAAGCCGATGCCAACGCGCAGATCAGGTGCTCGCAGCTGGTCGCGACCGGTCGCGGGGAGATCGAGTTCTATGCGAACGGCCATGAGGTCGTCGTGCTGCTCGAGCAGGTGAGAACTTTCGTCAACACGCCGACCTGTGCGGTTTTCTGCGCCAGCTTCACCGCGGATATCACCGTCGACGGCGTGCTGGTGCCGAACGGCGCTCAGGGCTTTGCCTTCAACGAAGAGGTATACCAGGACGTCTGCGGCGAGTTCACCGGCGGCGGTCCGAGTTTCTGCGATCCTCGAAACATCGGGATTGACTAACGGCTGACCAGCTCAATTCCCGACAGGCGCTCGCGGCGGAGATAACCGAGTCACTCCGCCGCGAGCTGCACGTACGTACATCCCTCGACAAAATCAGCGCCGCCATTGAGACAACGCTTTACGACGAGGCGCGGCAGTCAGAGCTGAAGCTCGCTTACCTACGCGCCGGCGCCGTCGGCGCTCTCGTCATTTTCACCGTATTTGCCGCGATTGGCAGCCGCCTGAGCCAGGTTCTGGCGCCGTCCAACGGATTCCTTCTCGTCGTCGCCGGCTGGGCGCTTTACAGCAGCGCGATCCTCGTTGCGCTGCGGCGCAAATGGTACCGCACCTGGCTGCGCAAGGCGATTCCGATTGCCGACGCCGTTCTCCTTCTCGCCGCACTTGGCGTGACGACGACCGTCGGGATCGTATCGGAGCCGACGGTCGGCACCTTCGCCGTTCTCAGCGTCGTTCTCGCTTTCACTGGCGCCTTCCGGCTCACCAGATCGGCAGTGCAGCTCACGACTGCCCTCGCGACGATCGTTATTGTCCTCGCCGCCGTCGCGGGCTGGATGTCGGCTTCCTTTGCCGCCGCATCGATCATGGCGGTAGTACTCGCCGGCGTGCTTGCCCTTGCCGTCACCGACATGCTTCGTCGCGTGGTGAAGAACGAAGTGGGGAAGGTCACTCTTGACCAGGCGTACGGCGAAGCACAGCGCGTCATCGACGCCCGCGAGGAAATTCTGCGGATCGTCGCGCACGATCTTCGTAATCCGCTCAACACCATCTCGATGGCAACCGGCCTTCTTCTCGACACGCCGGCGGCGACGGAAGCCGATCGCGCCAAGAGGCTGAAGATCATCCAGCGCGCCGGAGAAACGGCGAACCGGCTGATTCAGGATCTCCTAAGTGTCACCACCATCGAAGCGGGCCGCCTCTCCATCGATCCGCGCAGGGTCGAGGTCGCCGAGCTCCTCCGCGAAGCGGCGGAAATGCTGGAAACGGTCGCGCGGGAAAAATCCATCGAGCTTACCGTCGATCCCGTTGCCGGCATTCCTCCCATCCGCGGCGATGCCGGACGGGTGCTGCAGGTCTTTTCCAATCTCGTTTCCAATGCCATCAAGTTCACCCCCGAGGGCGGCCGGATCACACTGTCGGCCGACTGCGTCGATGGCAGAGTGCAGTGCTTCGTGCGGGACACCGGCGCCGGCATTCCACCCGAGCAGATTTCCCGTGTGTTCGGGAAATTCTGGCAGGCCCGGCGCGGCGACCGCCGTGGTGTCGGACTCGGACTCGCCATCGCCCGCGGGATCGTCGAGGCGCACGGCGGCAGCATCGGAGTGGAAAGCGAGGTCGGCCGCGGATCGGTGTTCTCCTTCTCGCTCCCGATCTGGTCCGACGAAGAGCCCGCCGACCTTCCCCGCCAGACTCTCCCCGACCGGTCGGTTTTTACTCGAACGCGCGAGACCGACACCCGGCGAACGCTGTAAAATCGCGTCGGGTACTCTTCTTGCTTTCGGGGTATGTTCGGGATATCCTAGCAGAGCAATGTCTGATCGCAACGCCGCCATCCGCGCCCTCATCGAGCATCGATTTCCTGATGCGACGCCGGTCATCCACCGGACAGCGGAGCCGGTGGCGACGGGGATCGAGCCCCTGGACGCCATTCTTCCTGGACACGGGTTGCCGCGTGGGCGTCTTACTGTATGGATGCCGCAGGGTGGAGCGACCGCTGTACTGAGGGCGGCATGTCACACCACCGTCGCCCAGGGAGAGAGAGCGGTGTGGATCGATGGACTCGGCACCGTCGCCGGTCCTTTCTGGGAAGAAGGTCCGATCCTGGTGCGTCCGCGCAATCGAAAGCACGG